>JAYTTC010000781.1:0-3234 GCA_043745255.1 Verrucomicrobiales bacterium | reverse complement strand
TGCGGAGGCCGAGGCGCTCTATGTGCGCCAGCTCCGATTGATCGAACGGATCCAGCATTCGACCGAGGAATTCGTGATTTGGGACATCGGGCTCGGGGCCGCCGCCAATGTACTGACGGCGCTGCGATCCACCCGACACTGCCCCGCGCCCATCCGAATCGTGAGTTTCGATCACACGCTCGAACCCCTTCGATTCGGTCTGCAGCACCATCATTCTCTCGACTACTTTCAGGGCTATGAAACTGCGGTTCAGTCCCTGATTGACACCGGTCATGCGGTCTGGACGGACGGGGAACGTCGGGTGGAGTGGGGGTTTGTAGGGGGGGATTTCCCGACGCGAGTGCGCGAGGCCTTAGCCGAGAAGTGGCCCAAGCCTCATGCGATATTTTTCGATGCTTTCTCACCCGCGAAGAATCCAGACATGTGGATTCAGCCTCTGTTCGCGAGATTGTTCTCCCTCCTCGATCCTCAGCGACCCTGCGCATTGCCCACCTACTCCCGCAGCACGCTGCTCCGGGTTTCGCTGCTTCTCGCTGGGTTCTATGTGGGGGCCGGTCACGCAACGGGTGAGAAGGAGGAAACCACTCTCGCGGCGAATCAGCTCGGACTGCTTGCTGAACCGCTGGATCGACTCTGGCTGGCCAAGTCCCGACGCTCCAGCAGCGCGGAACCCTTGTGGGAGCCGATATATCGGCAGCTGCCACTCACAACAGAAACTTGGGAACGGCTGCAGGCCCATCCGCAGTTTCAGTCGCGTTGAGCTTTCTCGAGCGATCAGCTGGCTGATCGCTCGGCATCGACGGTCTCGAACAGACTATTGAGATCGTTCAGGCCGACGGGCTTGGTGACTGCGGGATTGAGCACCTGACGAAGATAATCGAGCGCCTGTGGAATGTTCTTGGTGGATCGAGGGAGAACCGCACCTGCCGCGTTCGGGTGTCCTCCGCCCTTGAGTTGCTCGGCGATCTTGAGCGCTTCCCCGTTTTTGCTTCTAAGGCTGGCCACCATGAGATTCATGCCACGTCGGAAGAGCGTCAACAGGACCGGGTGTTTTGTCGCTCCTTCCTCAAGCAAGCGATTCACGATCAGATTCGTATTGCCGATCACATTGTCCACGAATCCAACCTCCGGACTGAGAGCCATGATGTTCTGCTTGCTCCATTCATAGCCGATCGGGTCTTCGATCCGGCGTTTGGTCGCCATCACTTCGAGCAGGGGATGGTCGAGCAGCTTCTCGATGTTACCGTCCAACAGTCGGTACAGATTCCAAAACTGATACACCTTCACCAGGCTGGCGTAGTCGGCGGCTGCGGCAAAATCCGGATGATCATCGAGGAAGAGATCGCCGAGGTTGTTAAGGTGGACCAGACGATCGAGTTCGGGAGATTCCAGACCGTTTTCTTTGCAGAGTTCGTAGCAGAGCAGACCCGCAGACTTGGTGGTGTCCAGGATCAGCTGAGCGTTCTTCGGCGTCGCGTCGGTGGTGTGATGGTCGATGATCACCCACCCGACCTTATCGATGCGGGGCTCGAAACTCAGGTCGGTCACCCATCCCGTGGCCTCGCGCGGTTCGCGCTGCTTCCAGCCTTGATAGTGATAGGCCTCGAGCGGGACCCGGGTATCGAAGAGCTTCTTGGCGAGACGCTGCAGAAGCACGCCGGCCACTAACCCATCAAGGTCGCTCTCGTGGGTGATGATGACGTTGGGCTTTGGCAAACTATGCATAGCGAGACGCTATCCGACCCTGTTCACTCTTGGCGAACAATTACATGGAAATTTCGGCACACGAGATTGTTCCAATTCGCCCCGTCAGGATGTCGTGAGGATTGATCCTTCTCGTCGGCTCCACTAGGTTCTGCGCCGATGAACCATCTGGCCCGCGCCCGCGAAGTCTTCGATATCGAATTGGCCGCTCTGAGGGCGGTGCGTTCCCGTCTCGATGGTTCGTTTTCCACCGCAGTGACTCTGGTGATGGAAGTACTCTCGCTGCGACGCAAGATCGTGGTGGTGGGCGTGGGAAAGTCCGGGAACGTCGGACAGAAAATCGCGGCCACGCTCACCAGCACCGGCTCCACCAGCGTGGTGCTGAATCCGGTGGATGCCTTGCACGGAGATCTCGGCGTGTTGAGCGATGGGGATCTGGTGCTGATGCTCAGTTACTCGGGTGCGTCGGAAGAGTTGATCCATCTTCTGCCGGCGTTGAAGCGATTCTCGGTGAAGCTCATCACCATGACGGGTGCCCCGCGCTCCGTGCTCGCGCATCATAGCGACGTGGTCCTGAATGTCCGCGTCCCGCGCGAAGCCTGCCCCTTCAACCTCGCTCCGACGGCGAGCACGACCGCCATGCTCGCGATGGGCGACGCCCTTGCGATGACCGTGCTCCAGGCGCGGGGGTTCCGTCCGCAGGATTTTGCCAAACACCATCCCTCCGGCGCGATCGGCCGCGCTCTACTGCTCCGGGTGCGGGACATCATGCGCGGCGAGGGGAGGAATCCCGTGGCTCAGCTCGACACTCGAGTCAAGGATGCCTTGATGATCATGACCCGCGCCAAGTGCGGGTGCGTCAGTGTGGTGAACGCGAAGGGCAAGCTGGCGGGGGTTTTCACTGACGGCGATTTTCGTCGCCACATGGCAATCGACGAGGGAGTGCTGCAGCAACCGCTCCGTGCGGTGATGACCAGGAAGCCCATCTGCATAGATCAGGATTCCCTCGCAGCGGAGGCGTTGAAAATATTCAACGAACGAAATATCGACGACTTGGTCGTGGTGGACGCCTCGAAACGACCGGTCGGATTGGTCGACTCTCAGGATCTTCCCAAACTCAAGATGATGTAACGAATCGTGGCCGGATTCGGTGCGGACTCGGAGGGGGACGTTTTCACACAGAGGTTCACAGAGAGCACAGAGTAAAAGGAATGACTCCCTTACTGTCTGTGACTTGAAACGGTGCAGGCAGAGTTCCGAGGCTCGGTCTTTTTTGCGTCTCTTGAGCTTTTTCGCGGCTGTGCGCGGCGCGGATCGTCCGATACGGACGGGGATGGGCCGATACGGCCCACGCTACAGTCGACTTCTGTAGTGTCGTCCGTATCGGACGATCGGGCGGGGATGGGCCGATACGGCCCACGCTACAGTCGACTTCTGTAGTGTCGTCCGTATCGGACGATCGGGTCAGGGTCGGTCCCCTGTTTGATCACCCGAATCACAAAAGGCTTTCGGACGGGACGGAGAATGCGC
>JAYTTC010000780.1:0-3238 GCA_043745255.1 Verrucomicrobiales bacterium | reverse complement strand
GCGGCCAACGATGAGCAGAAGGCTGCGCTCGCGGCAGGTCGGCTGCTGATCAAGGATGCCATCGCCGACATCGCGCTGCAGCAGGTGCTGACCCGTCCGGAAGATTTCGATGTGATCGCGACACTCAATCTCAACGGAGATTATCTGAGCGATGCACTCGCAGCCCAGGTCGGGGGCATTGGTATCGCACCCGGAGGCAACATCAACTATGTGACCGGCCACGCGATCTTCGAGGCCACCCACGGCACCGCACCTAAGTACGCCGGCAAAGACATGGTCAATCCCGGTTCTGTCGTGCTGAGCGGCGAGATGATGCTGCGCTACCTGGGTTGGGTGGAAGCTGCGGACCTGATTCTGAAAGGCTTGAACGGCGCTGTGGCCAGCAAGCGGGTTACCTACGACTTTGCCCGCCAGATGGAAGGAGCCACAGAGATCAAGTGCAGCCAGTTCGGCGACAATCTGATCGCTCACATGTGAGGGGTGAGCGGCGGGTAGCGACGCTCTACTTCACTTCGATATCGATTCGATTGCGGCCCAGGATCGTTCCCTCGCGCAGACCGAGGTTGGAGATCGCTTTGTTGTAGTCAGCGAGAGCGCCAATTTCTTCGGATCGAGCGGTGGTGAGATTTCGCTGGAACTGCAGCACGAGAAAAACCGTGCTCGTGCCGGCGCGAAACTTGTCTTGCTCCGCCTGCAGCGCGGCTTCGGCGTACTCGCGTGCTTCGCGGGTGGCGCCCACACGCCGGAGGCTGGCCCGCGATTCCTTGATGGCATCGTCAACTTGCACCATGACGGTTTGTCGAAACTGCTTCAGCTTGTCCTGGGCTTGGGCCTGTTCCAGTCGCGTGGCCCGATAGGTATCGCGTGCCTTGCGGTTGGTAAAGGGAACCGAAATCGTCGCGCCCACGCTGTAGAACGGCCCGCTGCCATTCGCGAACTGACCCAGGCTGCCGCTAAATTCATCGGATAGCGCATTGTGTCCGTACGTCCCGATCAGGTCGAGTTGCGGGAACAGTTGGTTGCGATCGTAGCGCAGCGAGGCTTGGCGTCGTTCCAGATCCACGATCAACTGATGCAGGTCTGCCCGATGATTAAACGCTGAATTCCAGCTCTCCTGGAGATCGAAGGGCTGATTCAAGGCCCTCAAATCCTCGCTCGGAACGAAAGCGATCTGATGGATTTTCTCATAGTCGTCGGTGATGAGGTTCTTGAGGATATTTTCCTGTGCGCTGTAAGCCCGCTCGGCGGTGATGAGACTCGACTGGCTCGAAGCGACCTGCGACTGGGCCTGTTTTTCGTCCAGTGGCGCCATGACGCCAATCTTCACCTTCTGCTGATTCTCATCGTAGAGGCGCTGCGCGAGTTCGAGGGCCTTCTCTTGAACCTTGATGTTCTCACGCGCGGCGATGAGGGCGTAGTAGGTTTGCTCAACGTTGAAGACCACGTTCATCATGAGCTGCCGCAGAACCAGCTCTGAGGTTTTGAGGTCGTGACGTCGCAGTCGGATATTCAGGCGTGTCGCGTCGGTCCAAAGATTTCTAAGCAACGGTTGTTGGAGCTGGAGAAAGGTGACGGTGCCGCGCGAGGAATCGAAGAGTGATCGGCCGCTGTATATGCCGTTGGTGGAAATGCTGGGCCGATGGCCATAGCTGTCGGAGAGATCGGCACCCAGGCTGACGGTGGCCCCGCTGGGAAGCCGATCGGACACCTGAGCGATGAAGGAGTCGGTTTTGGTAGTGGTGCCGTCATACCGACTGCCGGTGCCGTCAAACCCCGCTGGCTGACGGGAGTAATCATGGACCCCGGTCATGCTGAACACCGGGTCGTAATCCCCATAGGCCAGATGGATATTGTTGCTCGCCAGCGCCGGGTTATAGCGCTGCACCTTCAGGTCAAAATTGTGCTCCAGAGAAGACTGAACGCAGTCTGCGAGCGAGAGTGTTCTGGGCGGCTGGGTTTCCGCAGCCGAGAGGGCCGGGATCAGTGCGCACAGGGCCATAAATGAAGCGGCGATGAGCCGCTGACGATAGGGTCGAAACCCAGGAACAGAATCACCATTCATAGCGAGGAATCTGGCGAACACTGAATCAACAAAGCCTTTAGATCTAAAAAACACTCTCCTTGGATCAGGGGCGACCTGCAGGAGGCGGAGGAGATATATCGAGGGACGAACCATAGATCCAGCTGGATAGTTCACCGTCGGCAAGTAGGGGTGTGATTGAGACCGAGGGAGGAGAAAGGAGGGAGCTGCGACCTTGATACAGATCTAGTCCGGCTTCGATCCTTGATCCGGCTCGCAATGATTCCTAGGATGCGCCGATGGAAAATCCGCTTTCGTCCAACGTGCAAGAGGAACCCTGGCGCATCTTTCGAATTCTCGCCGAATTTGTGGACTCTTTCGGGTCGCTCTCCAAGGTGGGGCCAGCCGTAACCATCTTCGGTTCTGCACGGACCAAGCCGTCTCATGCGGAATACCGTCTTGCCATGAAGATGGCGTTTCTGCTGGCGAAACGGGAATTCGCCGTTATCACAGGCGGCGGGCCGGGAATTATGGCCGCGGCCAATCGCGGAGCTGCCAAAGCAGGAGGAAAATCGATCGGCCTCAACATCAAGCTCCCCAGTGAGCAAAAAGGGAATCTGTTCGCGAACCAGCAGTTCGACTTTCATTACTTCTTTTCCCGCAAAGTCTGTCTGGTGAAATACAGCACGGCATTCATTTTCATGCCGGGTGGCTTCGGCACGTTGGATGAGTTTTTCGAAGTGCTGACGTTGGTGCAGACTCGAAAGATTGAGGGTTTTCCCCTGATTCTCATGGGGAGCAACTACTGGCGCGGATTGCTTAAATGGATGGAAGCGACCTTGGTTCCGCCGCGATTCGTCAACGCGGCAGATCTCCGACTGGTGACTATTACCGATGATCCCCAGGAGGCGGTGGATCTGATCGAAGCGTACGTGCAAACCCGCGGATTCGAAGCCATGCGCGATCGGGCCTTTTCCTGACGCTTGATATTTTCCTGCGGGAAAAGAGCCGCTGTGCTGACGGTTTCCTTGAAGATCGAGCGGGGATGGGCCGATACGGCCCACACTACAGAACTGCAGTCCGGCTTCTGTAGTGTCGTCCGTATCGGACGATCGGGGCGGGGGGATGGGCCGATACGGCCCACGCTAGTGCGTCTGTGATGCAAATGAAACTAACAGGTGAAAGTCCTAGTCCGGCGAAGACGTATCGTCGGGTAGC
>JAYTTC010000779.1:0-3246 GCA_043745255.1 Verrucomicrobiales bacterium | reverse complement strand
TGGGAAAAGCGGATCCCGGGATCGCTCTGCTCAAGTGTTTCGAGGCGAGTGCGGAACGTTGGGAGGTCACGGGTCACTTTCCGCAGGAAAGCGTTGATGAAACCCGCGACGGGGCCCAGGCCTAGGTGCTTGGCGAGTTCAACCGTCTCATGAACTGCAGCATGCGTGGGGATCCGATCCAGCCAGAGTAGCTGATAGAGACCCAGTCGTAGAAGCTGGCGAACGATGGGTTGCTGGGGGCGTCCATCGGTTTGTTGATCAATCAACCAGTCGAGGGTTCGTTGGCAGCGCACTACCCCGCACGCCAGCTCGTGCGCGAGGCCGCGATCATTTGACGGCAGGGGTGAACGCGAGAGTTCATCTGCCAGCACGTCCTCCACAAACTCGGTCCCCTGCGCATGGCGCTGCAGGATGCGAAAGGCAATTTGTCTTGGTTTTTCCACGTAGGCCCGTTAATAAGACCAAACGCGTCAAGACTCACGAATTTTCAGCATCGCAATAATTATCTATGAGAGAAGAGTTCGAAAAACTGGCTGCGGCAGGCAAGCTCGAGAACAAGCACATTGAGGCGCTTGTCGCGCTGACCACGAGCGGGTACTGCCACCACCGCAGCTGGGGTTTTGGTCGCATCAAGGCCATCGATACCGTCTTTTCTAGATTCACCATCGATTACCAGTCCAAGTCGGGTCATCACATGGACTTGGGATTCGCGGCTGAATCCTTGAAACCGATCCCTCGCGATCATATTCTGGCCCGAAAATCCGGTGACTTGGAAGGGCTGCGTCAGATGGCAGCTCTGCATCACTTGGATCTCATCAAAGTGGTGCTCCAGAGCTTCAGCGGCCGTGCCTCATTGGATCAGATTCAGCAGGTTTTGGTGCCCGACGTTATTGCCGACGATTGGCGCAAATGGTGGGAAGTGGCGAAGAAGGAGATGAAGAAGGACGGGCATTTCCAGATCCCTGCCAAAAAGACCGACCAGATTATCTACCAGATTGAGGAGACGGCTCTCGCGGACCGTTTGATCGGTGATTTTCGTGCGGGCAAGGGCCTGAAGGCAAAAACGGTCGCAACCAACGAGGCGCTGAAAAGCTTCCCCGATCTCGCCGACAAGGCAGCGGTTGCGAACGAGATGATCGCGGGTTTGAATTCTGAGATCCTTACCTACATGCGCACCCAGCCCTCGGTGGCCCTGGAAGGGATGTTTGCCCGGGATGATCTGCGGGCGGCGGCAGAACTTCCGGCTCCTGCGGATGAAATCAAAACCGGAGCTATTTGGAGCCAAGAGGCCAAGTTCGCTCAGATTTTCGAGCAAATGTCGGTGGGTAAACACAAGCGCGCACTCCAATCCTTCAAAGAATCTGCCCCTTCATTGTGGCACGAGGCCCTGCTAGGCGCGTTGAACAATCTTCCTGCCAAGGGAGCGGGCGAATGCGCTGGAATGCTGATCGCGGAAGGGAAGATGAACTTGCTCAAGGATACCCTGGCGATGCTCATCAGTCGCCACAGCGCTAGCAGCGAGTTGTTGCTCTGGCTGGCCAAGGAGCGATCGGACTCGTTCGCGGATATCCTCGGGCCTGAAGTGTTTCGCGCTATGCTCACGGGGATTGAACGCGACCAGTTCAACGAGAAGAAGTCGAACCGTCTCAGGGATTACATCATGGACGACCAGCAGTTACTGGTGGACCTGATTGGATCTGCGGATCTTGAGGTGATCAAGGATATGACGCGTGCGCTGCAGTTGTCCCCCTGTTTCGATGACATGGATAAACGGTCACTGCTCGCGCGCATTGTGAAGAGCTACCCCGCCGTCCAAAGCCTGATATCGGGCGAGCAATCCAAGCAGGACGCGGGTTTGGTGGTTTCTTGGGAGAGCCTGGAGCGACGTAAACTGGAGTACAACGAGCTCGTTCAAAAAACCATTCCCGCCAACTCCAAGGAAATTGCCATCGCTCGGAGTTACGGGGATCTCCGTGAGAACCACGAGTACAAAGCTGCGAAGGAAATGCAGAAAATCCTTATGCGCCGGAAGGCTGAGCTTGAGGCGCAGCTTATCCGCGCTCGTGGTACTGACTTTGCAACACCCCGGACAGACATTGTCAGCATAGGCACCATCGCTACGGTAACGAATGGAGAATCCAAGCAGAAGGAGCGCTACTCCATTCTTG
Organism: Verrucomicrobiales bacterium; assembly: GCA_043745255.1. Lineage (GTDB taxonomy): Bacteria > Verrucomicrobiota > Verrucomicrobiia > Limisphaerales > UBA11320 > UBA11320. The sequence continues at coordinate 1,078 of JAYTTC010000779.1, read as the reverse complement.
GAGCCTGGGATTCAGTGCCGGAGAAGAATATCATCAGCTATCTTACGCCCATCGGTCAGGCTCTTCTGAATCAGAAAGTTGGAGAGACGGTCGACGTTGAAGTCGAGGGGTCAAAGAAGTCCATGCGGATCGAGGCTATCGAGGCTTACAAAGCTTGACGGGCTGCCAGGCCTCATTGCCTGATCGATCAGGCCTGCAGCTTGAGGAAGTTCTTGAGGATTTGGCGTCCGTTCTCGGTGAGGATGCTTTCCGGATGGAACTGAACTCCCCAGATGGGGAGTTCCTTGTGCCGGATTCCCATCACCTCTCCCTCGTCGGTCTCGGCGGTGATCTCGAGAAAGTCCGGCACCGTGTCCCGTTGGATCACCAGGGAGTGATAGCGGGTGGCGTTGAACGGATTCGGCATTCCCTCAAAGAGGTCCTTGCCGTTATGGCGGATTGGAGAGGTCTTCCCGTGCATCATGCGGTAGTTCACCACCACCTTCGCTCCGAAGGTGTGACCAATGCACTGATGCCCCAGACAGACGCCAAATACCGGCAGCTCTTTGCCGAAGGTACGTATAATGTCGTTCGACAATCCAGATTCATTGGGTGAGCAGGGGCCCGGCGAGACGAGGATGCGGTCGGGTTTTAGTTGACGGACCTGATCGATCGAAATCTGGTCGTTGCGGTGGACGACAATCTCGACGTTCAGCTCCCCCAGATACTGGACGAGATTATAAGTGAACGAGTCGTAGTTATCGATGACCAGCACCATAAGTTGGCGAATGTAATGGCCGAGAACTTCAAGCGCCAGCCTCAAAAGGAAGAGAGCAGGGATACGGGTGTGATTAAAAGTGGGTGCGGGCTTCTGTAGCGTCGTCCGTATCGAACGATCCGGCGGGGATGGGCCGATACGGCCCACACTACAGAACTACAGTCCGGCTTCTGTAGTGTCGTCCAGAGCCCCGGTCATTTTTGCGTCTCTTGGTTAAGCCATTACGACAGCAGAATCTAATCGAATGAAAGGAATCGATGATGTGAGTTGACCGATAGACATCTAGTTACGCCCGACGTGTGGAGGCAACGAAGCACGTGA
>JAYTTC010000778.1:0-3248 GCA_043745255.1 Verrucomicrobiales bacterium | reverse complement strand
CGGAGCCAAGTTTTTTGAGAACACTCTCCTTCAAGTCCGACGCTCCTCTGCCCCAGCTTTGGTTCCGTGCGGCAGTGGGTAACAAAATTGCAGCCAAGAACGGAGGCTATCAAGTGGATGATCGGATGCTCCTCCGGTTTCAGCTTCCTGCGGGCTCCGAGCCTCTGGTGAGGCAGAGTCAGGGCAGGATGGAGTTATTGGTTCCAGTCCGGGCAACGGGTAACGAAACGAAGATCGTGGAGGAGATCGTATGGTGACATTGAAATCGAATCGAGTTGGTGCAGGCTTCTCCATCCCTCGTCTGGTTGCCCTGGCGTGGTGCGTGATGGTATCGGCGGGAGGGCCGTGCACGCGCGCGGCGGAGCTCGCGAAATCCGAGGAGGATAAATACTATTCCATCGTCACTCTGCCACTCCCTCCCGGTGTTCAGTTGGAACCAGGGGCCCTCGAGTTCATGCCCGACGGCAAGCTTGCGGTTTCGACGCGGGTGGGAGACGTCTGGATGGCTGAGAATGTTTTGGAAAATCCACCCACCCGGGTGAAATGGACCCTCTATGCTCGAGGACTTCACGAGGTGCTGGGATTGGCGTATCGCGATGGATGGCTCTATTGCACACAGCGCGGCGAGGTCTCTCGGATGAAGGACACCGATGGCAACGGTCGCGCGGATCTGTTCGAGACCTTCAATGATGATTGGGGCATCGGCGGTGACTACCATGAGTATGCCTTCGGATCGAAGTTCGATGGGGAGGGAAATATGTGGGTGGTGCTCTGTCTCACCGGATCCTTCACTAGCGAGAATCTCTTCCGAGGCTGGTGCCTGCGGATCACTCCGGAGGGCAAATCGATTCCCACCTGCAGCGGGATTCGTTCGCCGGGTGGAATCGGGATGAATGCCGCAGGAGATATGTTCTACACCGACAACCAGGGCCCGTGGAACGGGGCCTGCGCCTTGAAGCATCTCGTTCCGGGGGACTTCATGGGAAATCCGGATGGGAATAAATGGTATTCACAGGTGTCGAATCTGGGACCCAAGCCGGAAACGCCCAAGAGTGGGAGCCGCATGATGGTGGAGGCGAAGCGCATTCCCCAGCTTCGCCCGCCTGCCGTGTATTATCCCTATCCCAAGATGGGCCAGTCCGCGAGCGGCTTTGTCTGCGACACCACCGGCGGCAAGTTTGGCGTTTTCAAAGATCAAATTTTCGTCGGTGACCAAACTCACAGCACCGTCATGCGGTCCTGTCTCGAGAAGGTGAAGGGTCACTATCAAGGTGCGTGCTTTATGTTCCGTGAAGGGTTCGCTTCGGGAAATCTCAGCCTGCTTCTTGCCAAGGACGGATCGCTTCTCGTCGGCGGCACCGACCGAGGTTGGGGCGCTCGAGGAGGGAAACCCTTCGCTCTGCAGAGGCTGATTTGGCAGGGAGTGACGCCGTTTGAGATTCTCGAGATGCATGCCAAATCTGACGGCTTTGAATTCATCTTCACCGAGCCGGTGGATCGCGTGAGCGCCTCGCAGATCGAGTCCTACAAGGTCGAGACCTACACCTACATTTACCAGAGCAACTATGGCAGCCCTGAGGTGGATAAGACCACGCCCGCGCTCCAGAGCATTGAGGTGGCGGCGGACGGGCGGAGTGCTCGCGTGAAGCTCGATAAACTCGAGGAAGGCCATGTGCACGAGTTCCATTTCCCCGGCCTGCGCTCGGCAAAAGGGCAGCCCCTGCTGCATCCCGCAGCCTATTACACTCTCAACTACATTCCTGAGAAGGAGTAGGAATTGGAAATTTTGTGAGCAAACGATCGAAGAAAAAAGAGAGCTCGGTAGAGGCGATCCCTCTTTGGAAGGTTCAGGATGGGGATATTCGTCAGCAGCTTCGAGCAGAGCTCGCCGCGCGGTCGGCAGGCGAGCGGCTCTTCGATGAAGTTCTTCTCTCTCGATTGCAGCAAGGTGCCTCATTCGCCACGGCATTGGCCGAAGCGAATGCCACCCATCCGACCGAGGCGCTGAATCCCGACTCGGACGATCTGCCGGACATCGAAGCCCACTACCGATACCTCCTGGGATGGGGCTGGCGCTAGCGTCCTGCAGGGCTTCTGGGGTCCCGACAACGGCAGAGTTGGAATTTGCAACGACGCTGGCGTCTCGATGCCGCGATAAGGCAGGCTCTCCCGGACATCGACTATGGAAGCAACCAAACCCCATCCGCCCTGGTGGCGGGAGTGGCCGCTGCTGCTGGCGGTCATCACACTAACCTTCGCCTTGCTGCGCAAGGGATGGATTGCCACCGCGCTGGAGCACCCGGTGCTCTTGATGGGCCTGTTTGCCATCCTATGCGGCGTGATTCTGGTCGCGGCGGTTGCGATCGTTCGTCATGCGGATGTTTTGGCACATCGACTCGGAGAACCGGCGGGCACGCTGCTCCTCACTCTCGCGATTACCGGACTTGAGGTCGCGATGGTGGCGTTCGTGATGTCGACTGGCGCGGACAAACCGACTCTCGCCCGTGACACCATGTTCGCGGTGGTCATGTTGGTGATGAATGGGTTCATGGGCCTGGCCCTGCTGCTGGGCGGACTTCGTCATCAGGAGCAGCCCTACAATCTCCAAAGCGCAAATGCCTTCCTGGTGATGATCCTTCCGCTGACGGTGCTCGGCCTCGTTCTGCCGAACTACACTCGCGCCACGCCGGGCCCCACTCTTTCGACTTTCCAGATGGTCTTCCTTTCGCTGATGTCCGTCGCCATCTATGGGGTCTTCCTGTTCGTTCAGAATCGAAGGCACCGCGGCTTTTTCATGCTGCCAGAGGAAGTGCAGGAAGCCTCGGTGCACGATTCAAGCCATGACTCTCCGAGCTCGACCTGGTTCCATGCGGCGATGCTGGCATGCTACGGACTGCCGCTGGTACTACTTGCCAAGCAAATGGCGGTACCGCTCGACGCAATGGTGCTGAAACTCCATGCGCCGAGCGCGCTCGGAGGATTCGTCATGGCAGTATTAGTGCTGACCCCAGAGTCCATTGCCGCCATTCGCGCCGCGCTGGCCAATCGACTTCAGCGCTCGGTGAATATTCTGCTCGGCTCGGTGCTGGCTTCCATCGGATTGACGATTCCTCTGGTCATCGCACTGACGCTGGTGACCGGTCGGGTGCTCGTGCTCGGGCTGGATGCCGTCGATACGGTGATGCTCGTGCTCACCCTGATCACCAGCATCCTCACCTTCTCTCTGCCGCGGACGAATGTTCTGCTCG
>JAYTTC010000777.1:0-3251 GCA_043745255.1 Verrucomicrobiales bacterium | reverse complement strand
GAGTGGCGAGTGGCGAGTGGCGAGTGGCGAGTGGCGAGTGGCGAGTGGCGAGTGGCGAGTGGCGAGTGGCGAGTGGCGAGTTTTTCGTCACTCGCTCTTCAGTAAACATCTCTCAGATAGCGCTTCTCCGCTTTGAGGCGCTTCACGTAGTCGAGGGCTTGTTCTGAAGTTTTACCGCCGGATTTTTCGATGACCTCATGAAGCGCCGCGTCGACGTCTTTCGCCATCCGGCTTGCATCGCCGCAGACACAAAAAGCAGCGCCCTTTTCCAGCCAATCGTAGAGCGTCGACGACTGTTCGGTCATCCGATGCTGCACATAGACCTTTTGCTCCTGGTCCCTAGACCACGCGAGGTCGAGTCGGGCTAGAAGTCCGTCTTTCTGGAAGGTTTCGATTTCCTCGCGATACAAATAGTCGGAGCCCGCTCGCTGGTCGCCGAAGAAAAGCCAATTGGATCCGGTGGCACCTATCGACCGACGCTCCTCCAGGAAAGCGCGAAACGGGGCGATGCCTGTACCGGGTCCCACCATGATCAGAGGTCGATCCGGCGGGGGCGGGCGGAAGGCCGGATTGCGATGCACGAAGACTGGAACGTGATCCTCTGGGCTGACGCGCTCGGCCAGAAACGTCGAGCAAACTCCCGCCCGGCTTCGTCCGAGGGTTTCATAGCGCACGATGCCGACAGTCAAATGCACCTGACCCGGATGAGCCTTCGGGCTCGAGCTGATGGAGTAGAGCCGCGGTTGGAGCTTTTTCAGCAGGGCGACAAACTCGCTGGGTGAAAACTTGGCGCTCGAGTGCTCTAGAAGCAGATCGATGATCTCGCGTCCCCATAGAAATCGAGTCAACTCCCCATTGGCATCCGGTGAGGTGAGCTTTTTAAGCACGGCATCTCCGGTCTTGGATGCCAGCGCCACGAGGAGAGGCTGGGGGATGCGCGTGATGTCGTAGTCGTGGACCAGCGCGAACCGTAGCGGAACAGTTTTGCCCTCTTTCCCTGACACCGCCTCCTCGCCGTCGAAGCCCAAGGCTTGGAGGAGAGCCGTCACTTGTGCAGGACAATTGGTAGGAACCACTCCCAGCGCATCCCCCACCTCGTAGGTTAGTTTGGGATCATCGAGCGCGATTTCAAAATGACGGACTTCCTTTGCGGAGCTTGGACCGCTGAGTCGGAGGTTGGTCACCAGGCGTGCTGGATAAGGATGAGTGCGGGAGTAGAGATCTTCAGGCTCCTCTGGCTGCTGATCCTCCGTCGGGCCGTTTGCTGGAATGGGAGTGGTGCAGCTGCCCGCGAGAGCGTTGACGGCCTGGCTGAGCCACTGCTGGAAGGGAGTCTCATAGTCGACATCGCAGTCCTGGCGGGGATGCACCCGTTTCGCTCCAAGTCCCTCGAGTCTTGAATCGACCGCTTTTCCAAAACCGCAGAACTGCGCGTAGTTGGAATCGCCCAGCGCGAGGATGGAATATCGTAGCCTCTCGAGCTTGGGGGCGGTGTCACTTTGGAGAAAATCCCAGAATGTCTTGGCGTTGTCGGGCGGTTCCCCATCGCCGTAGGTGCTGGTCACGATCAGCACATTCTGCTCTTGAGAAAACCGCTCCACCGGATACTGCGCCAGATCATGCAGGGTGGGGGCGAATCCAAGTTTACCGGCCTCCTTGGCCACTCGCTTGGCGAGTTTCTCGCTCGTCCCGGTCTGCGATCCGAAGAGCACCGAGAGCGGCGACAGAGGTCGGCTTGCGGGGGGTGCAGAGGCGGGACCGTTCACTGGAACATGGGAGAAGAGTCCTGCGAGGAACCCGTTAAGATAGGCTCGCTGCTCGGGAGTGAACGGCGCTGATTCAGGAATGACGGGCAAATGCATGAGAGATCGAATGACGGTGTGGAAAAGGGTTCACTCGCTGAAGAGCTCCTGAAGTTCTTTCAACTCGTGGCGACGTGTGAACTCCGAAAAGGCTTCTCCGGGTCGACGCTTGGCCTGGTAAACTCGCAGGACTTTCTCCAGCAGACTGGGAACTTCGCTGAACGCGATACCGGTAAACACCTGTTTCGCGACGGCTTGGTTCTGACCAAAGCCGCCTCCGAACGCGATGTTGTAGCCCTCGACTGATTCGCCGCCCGAACTGACCTTCACTCCCTGCATCCCGATGTCGCCCATGTAATGTTGCGCGCAGGAGTTGGGACAGCCGGTCAGGTGAATATTGATGGGCTGGTCCAGATCCAGCTTTTGATTGAGGTGGCGGCCTAGCGCCACGGCCTGCCCTTTGGTGTCGGTGCTGGACCACTTGCAGCCCTGATTTCCTGTGCAGGCGACCAGTCCGCCAAGGATATTTGAAGCCTCATGATGAAGTCCGATCCGCACCAGCTGCCGCTTTACCGTTTCCACAAACGCATCCGGCACATCGGGGATGAGGAGATTCTGCCACGGGGTCAATCGCAGCTGTCCGCTGCCGTAATTCGTCGCGATGTCGGAAAGACGCTCCATTTGCCGAACCGACATGATGCCTACCGGGACCACCACCCCGATGTAGTTCCGTCCTTTTTGGGTCTGCTTGTAAACGCCGATGTGGCCGTGACGCACTGCCGCAGGGCGTCTGCGACACGATTCGACGGGAAGCAGCATCAGGGGAAATCCGAGCTTCTTTTGAGTCTCTTCCAGAAACTTGCTCACTCCCCATTTATCGATCAGGTATTTCAGACGCGCCTTTTTACGATCGGTTCGATCTCCATTCTCCAAAAAGACTCGGAGCATGGCCGCGGCGACAGCGACGGACTCTCCAGTCTGGATCAGGAGGCCGCAGTCCTTGGCGAACTGCTTGTGACCGGTGATGCCGGCGAGCTCGACTCGGAAATAAACGCCGGGAGCGACGGAGACTGACGTTCCGTCTGTGACTCGCGCGACTTGGACCGACTGCGTGAGCTCTACCGCCATGACCCCAATGTCATTGGTGTCGGCCACCGTATCCACCGCGCCGCCGCCCTCGAACGCCACGTTGAACTTCCGAGGAAGATCGAAGAGATCCCGGCAATTGAGAATGTAATGGTGGAGCGCGTGGGCGAAAGGACGCGTGTCGAGCAGCTCCTGGGGATCAAAACCCGCCGTGGGGGAAGCAGTGATGTTTCGGACATTGTCCACACCGGAGCCGCGCGATGTGAGGCCCAACGAAGCGAGTTTGGTGAGGACGTTCACCATGTTCTTGGGCGCGATCTCGCGAATCTGGAGATTGGATCGCGTGGTGATGGCGGATTTTCC
>JAYTTC010000776.1:0-12167 GCA_043745255.1 Verrucomicrobiales bacterium | reverse complement strand
TTGTAGGCCGTGCTTTCGTCGCAACGGATGTACACGACCATTCGCGGATTGATCCGATGCATCTCCACCAGATCTTTCTCCAACTGGACGAATGTCATGAGTCGTGTGGACAGGAGATACTTCCCCTGAGCGCTGATGTCCACGGTCTTGATATCCGATTTTTCGAACGGTTTGTCAGGCTTGCCGCCATCAGGGAGCTGCAGATCGAGGCCCTGCTCCAACAATGGGGTGGTGATCACAAAGATGATCAGCAGCACGAACGCGAGGTCGAGCAGAGGGGTGATGTTGATATCGTTCAACGTCACCAGGGAATTGCGTTGGGAGAAACGGCGCATTAATCGTCCAAAAGGTATTCCGTCTCCATTTTAGAGATCAGTTCTTGGGCAAAATTGTCCAACTGAACCGTGGCCACACGCAGATTGTGCACCAGCCAGTTGTATCCAAACATCGACGGGATCGCCACCAGCAGGCCGGCCACGGTGGTGGCCAAGGCAGCGGCGACGCCGGGAGCCATCGTCGCCAGGTTCGCCTTGCCGCTCATCGCGATCGCGCTGAAAGTGCTCATCACGCCCCATACCGTTCCCAACAATCCCAGAAAGGGAGCTCCGCTGACAGCGATCGCCAGGAGGATTAGGCCGGATTCGAGGTGCAAAGACTCCCGAGCCACCGAAGATTCCAGAGTTCGCTTCACGTGCTCGACCGCTTTGAGAGAAACATGCCGTTTGCGCACCCCCTCTTTTTCCGTCCGAAGACGCGAGTCCAGTTCTTTGCATCCCTCGTGATACACCATGAACAAGGGACAGTCGGTCACCTGCACGCGACGATCATAAACATCGAGGACGTGCTTCTGACTGCGGAACTCCTGTTCGAAGAAATGGTTTAGCTTCCGTGCTCGTCGCATCTGGATGGCCTTATAGGCCATGGTGGACCAGGCGAAGATGGAGAAAAAGAGAAGGATGACGATGATGCCCTTGGCTTCCCAGGTGGCGGTCCTCCAAATGAAGGGGAGGTCACTCACTGCCAAAATATAGATCGGAGCGTGCATTGAAAGGGTGGTCCCCGCGTGTCGGGCTGCAGAGTGTGTATCTGGCAGTGACCAGTCGGTCAAAAAATTTCCGGGAAATTAAACGAGCGAGAGCCTTGAGGAATTCAAAGTATCGAGAGAGGAAGGGGAGGTTTGGATCGAGCGCAGTGGGGGGTAAGCGGGAAGCCGCGACAGAAACGTCCGGCCTGTGAGACGGGGCTGAGCTCATGTTACGATCCGTATTTTTTGTCGGAAGCCCGCTTTTTCTCCCAAAATGCGACCCCCAATGGAGCATTGAATCTGGCTGCAGAAGTGACCACGATCCACCAAAGTTGAATCAGGAGAACCCTTATGTTTATCTGCAATTCTGCTAGACCTGCGGCTCAAGCGACGCTCACGAATCTCCCCCCATCCGCGTTCGGTGGTTTGCTGTTGGGTCTGTTTCTGGGCTTTTGCAACGTCAGCGCGCTCCAGGGGCAGTTCATGCTGAGTTCAGTGGGAGTCTCGGAAGCGGGGCTGGGGACCTTCTCGACGGAGTTCGGCGCTCTCACCAACATCATCAATCAATCGGGAATCAAAGTGCCGTTCGTAAGCGGTTCGACTGATTTCGACGCCTATTTCGCTCCGCCCAATTCCAACTTTTCGAAAAACGCCGATCGAACCAAGTGGCAGAGTGAGGTCTCTTTCAAGTTGCCATTCGGGGGGTCGCTCGAATCGGAATATCCGGCCCTGTCATGCGCGTCGGATCTTTCTGTCACGATTATTTTGTCGAGGCTCTTGCCTTCTCTCTCTTCGTGATTTTCACAGGCTTGCTGCTCTTGAGGCGGGTCTTCAGGGGAGGCGCGGGTTTGGTCTTGGCCTTGGATTTCGCTTTGCTGCGACTGGGAGCTCGAGGCGCGGGCTTGGGTGCGGCATTTGGTTTCTCCAGCTCGATGCCAAAGATATCGCCAATCTCACTCTCGGAAAGTTCGGGGCCAGCTCCGGACTTGGCGGTCAGGTCTTTCGCCGTGATGGCCTGAGAAATCAGCTGTTCGTAGTCGACCGATCGCAGCACGAAGAGAAGTTCGGGGCTGTGGTCCAAACGCGATCCGACCCCGTAGAGGACGGCAGCCAGGTGTTTGCACATGCCAGCCGAGTCGGGGCAGGAGCACGTCATCTGGATCTCCTTGGGCGAGGGGAAGAGACCGAGGTCTGGCTGCATGAGGATGCCCATGACGCGGTCCGAGAGCCGGGCTTGAAGCAATTCCACCAGCGAACCGATGCCGCCTGCGCATTGTTTGCACAAGGCCTGCCATTTTGTTTTGGCGGCCGGGGTGATCTTCACCTTGATCCGATAGAGTTCTGACCCGCTGACGATCGCCTCGATCTCACCGGCACGGATCTCTAGATGGACCACCGATCCGTTGCGGACATAGGTGCGGCCACGGGGAAGTCGGTTGGCGTAGTCGCTGTACGCCTCCAGCGTGTCACACCACGACTTGCCCCAGAAGGTATTGGCAATGGCACGTCCTTCGATGAGGATCGGCTGGATCGTCTTTCCTTTCTTCGCCAGTTTGGAGACCTCACGTTGCGCTTTGCGACGTCGCTCAGCCACCGAAACATAGGGTCGAAATCCGTAGTTATTGCCCCAGGACATTATGGGAGTCTGTTATGAGGCCGTGGCGCGTTGAAGGTCAAGCGCAACAAATCGGAGCAGCTCGCCGTTGCTCATTTCCGTGAGCAGCTTTTCCCCGCCGCCTTCGAGCAGTTCCGTCGAGATCGATTTCTTATCCTCGATCACCTGATCGATCCGTTCCTCAATCGTCCCGCGGCAGACAAATTTGTGAACGAGCACGTTCTTTGTTTGGCCAATGCGGAAGGCGCGATCGGTGGCCTGGTTCTCAACGGCAGGATTCCACCAGCGGTCGAAATGAATCACATGAGCGGCCTGGGTCAGGTTCAGACCCGCTCCACCGGCCTTGACGGTCAGGACGAAGAAGGGCGGACCGTCTTCTCGCTGAAATGCCTCCACCCACTTGCGACGCTGTGGAACGCTGGTTCCTCCGTGTAAAACCAGTCCCGGTTGTTGGAATATCTCCGTCAGAAACCCCGACAACGGACCCGTCATTTCTCGGAATTGAGTAAAGATGAGCGCCTTTTCCTGTCGCTCCGCAATCTCCTCCGTCAGCTCCCGCAATCGCGTGAATTTACCGCTCAACTCGGGAGCGTAGCCGCCGTCGTTGAGCCATTGGGACGGATGATTGCAGATCTGCTTAAAACGCATGATGAACGCCAGCACCTGGCCCTTGCGCTGGATGCCGTCGCTGTTCTCGAGTGCTTCGGCCATTTCGGTCACTGACTTCTGATAGAGGACCGCCTGGGTTTTGGTGAGAGAACACCAAGCGCGCATCTCGGTTTTATCTGGCAGGTCGGAAATCACCCGCCGATCGGTCTTGAGTCGACGCAGGACATAGGGACGTGTGATGGCTCGCAAGGGAGCGTAGTTGGGGCTCTTCAAGTCGTCGCGGACGCGGGTGAATTGTGCAAAGGCCCGGGCTGAACCGAGCAATCCTGGATTGAGAAAGTCAAAGATCGACCACAGATCCGATGCGCGGTTCTCCACCGGGGTACCCGTCAGCGCGAAGCGTCCACTGGTCTTTAGTTCCTTCACCGCTTGCGACTGGCGTGTGCCCGGATTTTTGATCGCTTGAGCCTCGTCGAGAATCGCCAGGTCCCAGGGCTGTTTCCGTAGATCCTCCAGCCGAGCCAGGAGGCCATAGGTGGTGATGACCAGGTCGACCCGGAGGCAGGCGGGAGAGGCTGAGGATCCGGTCATGCTGTCGGGCTCGGAAGGATGCACGATGGCGAAAGTGAGCGAGGGTGCGAAGCGCTCGATTTCCGAACGCCAGTTGCCAAGCAGTGAGGCGGGTACGACCAGCAGGTTGGGCAGGCGCCGCTCAGGGGCATGCGATTTGCGCCTCAATAATAACGCGAGCACCTGGACGGTCTTACCCAGGCCCATGTCATCTGCCAAGCAGCCGCCCAAGCCCAGACGCGACAGAAACCACAACCAGTTCACGCCCACCGCTTGATACGGGCGCAGCTGAGCTCGCAGGCCTGGTATCTCCTCAGGGGCGGAACTGCGAGCAGGGTCCCGCAATTCAGCCAGCACATCCTCGAGCCACGGCCCGGCTTGAATGCCCGACCAGTCGCGGTCCGCCGCCTCCGTCAATGCGAGGTCAGTTCGAGCGTCGCTCGAGGGGAAGCCGGAGATGAGCCGCATCCCCTCGAAGAAGCTCAGTCCGTCCTCACGCGACATCTTTTCCACTTTTTTCCAGTGGGCTAAGGCCTCCTGCAATTTTTTGGAATCGACCTCGACCCACTTGCCTCGGACGAGCGACAGGCCGTCGGTAGAGTGGAGTAATTCCTGCCATTCCTGTTCCGTCAAAGGCTCGCCCTCGAGCGTCAGTTCCGCCGAGAAGTCCAGGAGAGTCTCCGCGCCCAGCCCTGAAACGCGCTTACTGCCGACCTGGACGCTGACTCGCGGGCGCGGCGGCCGTCCTCCCTTCCACCAATCGGGGAGCCGCACCAGCACTCCCGCTTCATCGAAGAACGGTACGTCCTTTAAGAATCGATACGCCTCCACCGGTGTCCAGAGGAGCGGATTAAAAATTCGATTCGATTCCACCAGTCCCTGGATTAACGCGCTTTTCTCGGCTGCCCTCTGAACCGGAGCCAACAGACTGATCAGTGCCTGCTTGTTCTTCCCTCCCGCATATTCCTCGAGCGCTCGGCCCAGGGGCAGGTGCTGGACACGACCTTGCAGGGTCAGCCTTGAACCGTAGCTAGCCATGAAGGCAAAGGGAAAATCCGGGTTCTTCTTATTGTCAGCCAAATGGAAGGTGACGCGTCCGACCAGCCGCCATAACGGATGACATTCCCTGAGCCAAGCGCCCGCTCCCTGCGGATGCTTGGCGGCCTCGGCGCGGACGAGAGCATCCAGATCACACCACAGCGCGCGAAGTCTCTCGACGTCGAGATATTCGCCGCCTCGCATGGGCGGAGCGGCTTCGATCAGTTCGGTTAAATCCGATTCGAGTGGCGGCGGAAGAGATTCGGCCTGGCGCGTTTGTTCGAGGTCCGGGATGTGGCACAAGGCGGTGAGATAGCGGCGAGCAAACTCACGCCACCATGCGGCGGCTGGAGGAAGTGCTGAGTCGAGTTCCGTGGTGGCCAAATGGAGCAGGCCTTGAATGGGGGACTTGGCCAGCACCTCGGCGACGCGTTGGGCGACCTCAGCATCCTTCCAGGGCGACGGCGGATCGGTGGGCTCGAGGCGCAGAAGCCCGTAGGGCGTCAGGAAAACATCCGAAGGCGATTCAATGGCGACCGGCATTGCGGCGACTCTAACTGCACGCTCAGCAGCTTTACCAGAGTCCCGATCGATTTGGCCTGAAATTCCGTGTCCTCTCGAAGTCGGCGGTCAGCCATCCAAAGTCCAAAATGAGAACGCATCCTGCCGCTGCTACTAGCCTCCGGCAAACACCGGACGGAATCCCGCATCGGTGAGAATGCGGGCGGCCTCCGCACGTTTATCCCCTTGGATTTCGATGCGGCCTTCCTTTACCGTGCCACCCGTTCCACAAACCTTCTGCATCGCCTTGGCCAGGGCCTCTTTTTCGGGCAGACCGATGCCCACAAAACCGCTGACCACCGTGACGGTCTTCCCTCCACGATGCGCAGTCGTGCGAATAATATCCACTCGGCCTCGATTCTTACGCGATTTGCTCGAACCGCCCGGGCTTGGGCTCCCGGCCGACGCAACGTCATCCGTGGGACCCGGCGGTAGCCCGACACTCTCAAGTTTCGCAAATGGATTCTGAGTGAGGTCTTGTCCGCCGTTCGTGGAAATGCGTTTGTTGCCTTTCATAGAATTCGATTTGGCTGCCGCTTAAAGGCGCAATCATTCCATTGCGTTAGAGAAAAGCCCGTCAATTCCAAGGATGTGCTCGCTGCCGCCATAGGTTGTCGATAGTCCGTGCCCTCTTCGTTGCGTTGGTTGTCTTCTGTAGCGTGGGCCGTATCGGCCCATCCCCCTGCCCCGATCGTCCGATACGGACGACACTACAGAAGCCGGAAATCGCGTCAGCGAGCGCGAGTTGTAGTTCTGTAGCGTGAGCCGTATCGGCCCATCCCCCGCCCCGATCGTCCGATACGGGCGACACTACAGAGGGGGGCGGCGCGGGCCTCGTTTTCAGCCCAGCGCTCTTTGCAGAGCCGTCCAACTTTCAGAGCGCGGGACGCCCTGATCCGTGGCCTGACGAAGAAACTGCTGGATCGGATCACGGGCGCGAATGGCAGCGTCCAGGCTGGGATTGGTTCCCATATTGTAGGCCCCGATCTGTATGAGGTCCTGGTTCCGTCGATAGAGAGCCATGAGATCGCGCACTCGAGCGGCCAGAACTCGCTGTTCCGGGGACAAAAGATCGGTATTGAGGCGGCTTACGCTGTCGAGCACATCGATGGCAGGATAGTGATTGGAGGTGGCAAGCTCACGACTCAACACGATATGACCGTCCAGGATCGAGCGAGCGGCATCGGCTATCGGGTCGTTCAGATCATCCGCCTCAACCAGGACGGTGAAGAGTCCGGTGATCGCTCCACGATCATTGGTGCCAGCTCGCTCCAGCAATTGCGGCAGCAGCGAAAACACCGATGGCGGATATCCACGCGTTGCAGGCGGCTCGCCCACAGACAAGCCAATCTCACGCTGCGCCATGGCAAAACGAGTGACGGAATCCATCATCAGGAGAACATTCTTTCCGGCATCACGAAAAGACTCGGCGATCGCCATCGCCAGAAAAGCCCCTTTCAAACGAGCCAAGGCGGGTTCATTGGAGGTCGCCACCACCACCACCGACTTCTTGCGTCCGGCATCGGTCAAATCGCGCTCGATGAACTCTCTTACTTCGCGACCCCGCTCCCCGATCAGCGCGATCACATTGACGTCCGCCTCCCCCTGCCCCGCGATCATCCCCAACAGTGTGGATTTACCCACACCGCTGCCTGCGAAAATTCCCAATCGCTGTCCTTGTCCGCACGGAATCAGAGTGTCGATGGCTTTTATGCGGGTCTCAAAAGGAACGCGTATGCGTTGTCGCTGCAGCGGGTGCGGCGGACGCAGCTGAAGTGTGACCTGACGATCCCCGACCACCGGACCAAGTCCGTCCAGTGGGCGTCCGAGACCGTCGATCACGCGACCTCGAAGTGCGTCTCCGGCGGGAAACTTGAGCGCGGCACCCAGCGCGATGACATCGCTGCCGGGATGAATTCCGTGCACTTCGCCGAGGGGCATGAGGAGGAGCCGGTTGTTACGAAAACCCACCACCTCTGCCAACGTCGTTCCGTCGTGTCGGGTGGATTCGATGCGACAAAGATCCCCCACCGCAGCCACCGGTCCTTCACTCTCGATGACCAATCCGATCAACTGGACCACGTGACCGCGACTCTCGACTCCTCGGGTCTGTCGTGCGCGGGAAAGCAGATGCTCGAGTCGGTTGGTGGCGGGGAGTGTGGGAGTGTCGGACATGTTAGGAGGCGAGAGCGGACTTCAAAGTTCGGATCTTGGTGTGCCGCTGCGTGTCGATGATGCCGAAGCGGGTGTGAACCACACAGCCACCCCGTTCCACCAGGGGAGACCCCGCCAGCCGAATACAGTCCATTGATGAGGCGCCGGGACGATCGGGAGGCGGG
Source organism: Verrucomicrobiales bacterium (assembly GCA_043745255.1). Classification (GTDB taxonomy): domain Bacteria; phylum Verrucomicrobiota; class Verrucomicrobiia; order Limisphaerales; family UBA11320; genus UBA11320. The sequence goes on along the minus strand of JAYTTC010000776.1, from coordinate 4,411 downwards.
ATTTGCTCAAATATCACCAGATCGTCGGGATGAAGCTGCACGGTGATTTCGGTCGTGGAATCGATTTGATCCAGCGCCTCGCGGACCCCTGCGGCCACCATTTCTCGAGTGATGGGCATTCCAGCGACCAGCTTCTGGGCGACATCGAGCGCTAGATCCACCAGGAGGATCTCGCTCTGTTGCACCACCTGCGACACCGCGTCGCGGAGCGATTTCAAAACCCCAGCCTGAACAGAGGCCAACTCGGCTCGCTGTTGCATCAGCTGCTCTCGCAAAGTTTTCTCCGCCTCCACTCGACCTCGCTCGAAGGCAGCTTTCTCGACTTCTTCGAGCGATGCGGAGTTGCCGATCGAGCCCGGTTGAGCCGTGATCCGAACATCGCGGAGAGGCTGCGTTAGCGAGATGGCGAGAGCGGGCATGAGGGTGGTTCGGGAGCCAATTCAGAACGATCACGCTGCCGAGGCTTCGCGTCCGATGGTGATCTCGCCCTCGGACTCGAGACGGCGGACGATCTCGATGATCTTGTTTTGGGCCGCCTCGATATCGCGAAGCTTCAGGGGGCCCATGAGTCCCATTTCCTCGCTGACGGTTTCGGCGGCGCGCTTCGAGATGGCTCCCAGAAGGCCACCTTTGAGCTCCTCGCTTGCAGACTTGAGCGCGATTGCCAGTTCGCGCAGATCGACTTCGCGCAGTACTCGCTGCAGTCCGGCGGGTTCGATGGTAACCAGATCCTCGAAGGTGAACATCTTCTGCTGGATGGACTGGACCAGCTCAGGATTACGTTCCTCGATCGCCACCAGAAGCGACTTGCTGCTGTTCTTATCCATGGCATTGAGGATGGCGGCTGCAGACTTCAGACCGCCGGTCTGGTTCAACGCACGGGTTTGCTTGACGCCGGTCTTGGCACTCAAGATCGCAACCAGTTTTTCCACCGCCTCGATGGGCGTCGGCACCAGGGTGGCGAGGCGTTCTATCACTTGATCCCGAATTTCGCTTCTCGACATGGAAAGTACCTGGGCTGCTTTTTCGGGAGGCAGGTAGCTCAGGATCAACGCGACCGTCTGGGGCTGTTCGCTCTTAATCAGATTGCTAACCTGGCGCGGTTCCATCTCGACGATTTCTTGCATGGCGGCGACGGGCGTTCGCGTGGGGGCGACTCGGCTGACGATATTGTTGGCTTTAAAGATACCGACCGCCTTTTCAAGGGTGCTCTGCGTGAAGTCGAGGCCGCCTCGCACGGAAGTGCTGGCCTCCACCGCCACACCTGAGAACGCTTCGAGAATGGCCTGCTGAGTCTCCTGATCCATCAATCCAATCTTCGCCATTTCAACAGCAATTGAGTCCACCTCTAAGGGCCCGAGTCCCCGAAGAATGGAGGACGCAGTCGCCTCGCCCAGAATCACAAGAAGTGCGGCGAGCTTCTGGAACTGCGTCATCCGCGCGAGCGGTGATTCGTTGGCTGGATCAGGTGTGACAACTTCGTCAGACATCGATTTGAGGGTTGGAGGTCAGGTCAACAGATCGCAACACGTCACTCGGCGGGCTTGTTTCGACTAATCCAATTGCGAAGCGCGAGCGTCATGTTCTCTGGATTGTCCTTCATCAGCTGGTTTAGAACCCCCACCGTAACAATTTCCGGTTTCCGCTGCTTTCCCTTCCAGTTTCCGGTGGCGGCACCTTCCATTTCCTCGATGTCCCCGAGCGGCACGCCGAGAGGGATCACATCAGGAGACGTCCGTTTCAAGAGACGGAAAAAGGTCATGAATGCGAAGAGCGCGACCAGTGGATAACCGAGGTTTTTCACCACGTTCAAGATGAGCTGCTTGGTCTCCTCCTTCTGCATCTGCTTGGCGAGATCCGTGGAATATTGCTCGTTGAAAGGCATCTCCTCCAAGGTGATCTCATCCTTTCGCAACAGAGCGGGATCGATCTGAATGCCCACCGTGCTCTGCACGATCCGCTTGAGCTTTTCAAGCTCCTCAGGCGCGCGCTGCACGAGTTTTCGGGCGGCACCTTCCCCCTCAAATCGAGCGTTCACAAAAACAGCGGCGGACAGACGCTTCAAGGTCCCTGGCGGCTGGATGACGCTCGTGCTCATGCGGGTCACTCCATAGGTTTTGGTGGTCGTCTTCTCCGCCATTTTGGTTGAGTTGCCGCCAGAGGCGGCGGTGGGGGAATTTGTTTCGGTGCCGGTGTTTACACCCACTCCGGCACCGATTCCCGATGAGGCGTTCGCGCTGTCGTTCTTACGATCCTTGGTCTCCTCCTTCAGCGTGACCTGACCCTCAGGATCGTACTTTTCATCCTCCTTCTTGCCGCTGTCGAAATTCAACTCAGCGGCCACACGCACCACGGCCTGGCCGGGTCCAAGAACCTTCTCGAGCATGGTCTCCGCGCTCTTCGAGAGATACTGTTCGTACTGGCGACGCACATTCAGCTGCGAGGTGGTGAGTCCCCCCATGGTGTCGGTTTCGTTTTCCGCCACCAGGGTATTGCCCCGACTATCCATGACGGCGACTTGAGTGGCCTGCAGGCCCTCCACCGCGTTAGCGACCAAAAAACGGATGGAATTCACGGCGGACGCCGAGAGCGGCGCGTTTCCACGGGCACGAACCAGGACCGATGCGGTGGGTTTCTTTTGCGCTTCCAGCAGCAGGCGATTCTCCGGAATCACCACGAACACGCGGGCACTCTCAATGCCATCCATCAGCACGATGCTGCGCGCTAGCTCGGTTTGGATGGCTCTGACGTAATTGGCGCGCTGTAGAAAATCGGAAAGCCCGAAGTTGGACTTATCGAAGAGCTCATATCCCACTCCCTCGCCGCGCGGCAGACCCCGCTCGATCAACTTCATCCGCAGGAAATGAACCTTGTCCGAAGGGACATGGATCTGCCCGCCGGTCATCTTGTAGGGAATCTTCAACTCGTCGAGCACGGCCACCACCTTGGAAGCTTCGGAGTCCTCCAGTCGACCATAGAGAAGATTGTAGTCGATGCGCGTCGACCACCAGCCCAGCGAAGCCAGACCGACCAATACCACCATACCCCCCAGCACCAGACTGATCCTCTGGTTGAGGCCGATTTGCTTCCAGATGCCGGTCAGCTGACCGAGCAGACGCTGCAATTGATCTTTCATCCCTTGTTACATCCCGCTTCAAACCTGCATCCGCATAAGTTCCTGATACGACTCGAGCAGCTTGTTTCGCACCTCCACCATCAACTGAAACGAGAGCGAAGCTTCTTCGGAAGCCATGACCGCCTCGTGAAGGGGAACACCGTCCCCGGCCAGCACCCCGGTCATCGCCGAATCGGCGGCTGCCTGCTTTGACTGCACCTCCTGGACCATCTGCCCGAGCAAATTGGAGAAATCAGATTCCTTGGGGGCGGCCGCGCCGCTCGCAGCAGGATTTTCGATCGCCGCCGCCAACGCCTCAAACTGCTGGGATGTGATCCCCCCAGGGCCGTTGGAACCCTTCATCTCCACCGCGTTCAACGCGGTAAGATCGATCGGAGTGAAGGAGCGTATGGCGCCTATCGGGTTCATCAGGGGGTGGCCTCTCTCGAGCGCATTAGATCATCGGGACATTCCGTTAACTGCGACGACCGATGGAGAGCGTTTGCACGGCCATCGACCGCGCGCTCTTAGCGACCGCCAGGTTGGCTTCATACACCCGCTGCGAGATGATCAGGTCGATCATTTCCTGATGAATATTGATGTCCGGCACTTCGATCATTTCTCCGGGGTTGTTTGGATCCGCAACCAAACGAGGAGGCTTGTCGTCGTGTTCCAGACGAACATTCACCTCGTTGTGAGGCACCGCCCCAGGCATGCCATTCTGACCGGTCTGCTGCTGCAGAACCGACTCAAAGACCACTTTTTGCCGTTGATAAATCCCCCCATCCGCCCTGCGCGTACTGAGGGCGTTGGCGATATTCTCAGAAATAGCATCCGATCGAATTCGCTCGGCGTTGAGCGCCGAGGCCGTGGATTGAAGGCCGGGAATGATGTCGAACATAAGGAGCGAATTGGGTCTTAGGATCTACCGGTAACGGCGAGGCGTAATCGCGCCAAGTTCCCCGTGAGCAGCTGAACTTCAATCGCGTGATCCACCGAGTTTTGCATCAGCTGCAGCATCTCTTTGTCCATCACCACTGTATTGCCATCGAGTCGGCTCGATATTGCGTTGGGGTCCTCCTCAAGCTGGCTGGACAGATTTCTGATCCGGTTTGTGTCCTGTGATCGCACCGCTTCGTGCAACTGCTCGGCAAACGAGCCATTCACCTGGATTCGTTTGTAATTCGGGGTCTCGGCGTTTGCCAGATTGCTGGCAATCGCCAAATGCTGCATCTCAGTCGCCTGAAGCAGTTGCTTCGCAGCAAGAAAATTTGGGCTATTGAACAGCGCCTCGAT
>JAYTTC010000775.1:0-3254 GCA_043745255.1 Verrucomicrobiales bacterium | reverse complement strand
GCCGACCGCATGCTTGACATGGGATTCATCCCATCCATCCGGCGTATCGTGCGAGCACTTCCCTCCACGCGTCAGACCTTGCTCTTCTCCGCCACGCTTTCGAAAGAGATTGAAGCGCTGACTCACGACTTTCTCCGCTCCCCCAAGACGATTCAAATCGGACGCCGCGCGAACCCTGCCGAAACCGTCACTCAGCTGATCTACGAGGTGCCACGTCACCTCAAACCTGGGCTGCTCGCCCATCTCTTGCAAAATCCCAGCCTGAATACCGTGCTGGTGTTCGCGCGAACGAAGCACGGAGCCGATCGCGTCGCGGCACGGCTCGAGAAATCAGGAGTGCGCACCGCCACGCTGCACTCCAATCGATCTCAGAACCAACGCTTGAGGGCTTTGAAGGAGTTTAAATCGGGTGAGGTGCGGGTCCTGGTAGCGACCGACATCGCTGCGCGCGGCATCGACGTCGATGGAATTTCGCATGTGGTGAACTTTGACTTCCCGATGCATCCCGAGGATTACGTGCATCGCATTGGACGCACCGGACGCGCTCACGCGGTGGGCGACGCCATCAGCTTCGTCTCGCCGGAGGAACAGGGGGAGCTTCGTGCGCTCGAGCGATTCATCGGACGCGGAATCGTGCGCAAGCGAGCGGACGGCTTTGACTACACGGCGCAGGAGGCCCCTTCCCAACTCGGGCGCGGCCCTCGCACCGAAAGACCCCGTGCATCGTCCAGTCCGCTGGGAGGACAGCGCGCTCCGCAATCGGGCAGCCCGAGACAAGGAGCGGCGCGTCCGGCAGGAAATCGACCTTCAGGATCCTCGTCGGGCCCACGCCGCTGGTCGCGTTGATCCGCTCGGTTGATCATTGATTTCCGCGGCTCCACGCTTAGGTTCCAGGGCGTGGCGGACGAACGATACGTCAGCATGAACTCCTCGTCGTCAGAGGCCGTGGAAGCCGAGAAGCTCTCGCCCTCAGTTGTTGAGGCGGGAGGGGCTGCATCCACTCCCTGGCGGCGGCTGGTGCTGTTCTGCACCCTTGTGGTCCGGCAGTTCATCGCCAATCGATGTCCTGTTCGCGCCTCCGCTCTGGCGTACTCAAACCTGCTTGCGATCGTTCCCGTTCTCGCCGTCGTGATCAGCGTCACCAGCGGCTTGCTCAAACAGGACGGCCAAGCCCGGATCGAACAGGCCATTCAAGAGTTCGTGTCGATGATCATTCCGGAGACGCGACATTCCTTCCGACTGGAGGACGATCCGACGCTCGCTTCCGCACGGAAGGAGCTCGCCACCGGAATCCAAGGATTCATCCAAAACACCCGCAGCGGAACGCTTGGAGCGACTGGCTTGGTTGCGCTGCTTTTCGTGGGCATCGGAATGCTGGTCCGCATTGAGAACACGTTTAATGACATCTGGGGTGTGACCCAGGGACGAACCTGGGTTTCAAGGGTCGTGCATTACTGGGCCGCCATGACGCTGGGTCCGATCCTGCTGGTCGCGGCCATCGCTCTCACCGGAAGCCCTCACCTGCAGACCACCAAGGATTTCCTCGCCAGTCTCCCTCTGGGAGCCGGCCAGGCGATCACCTACTGCTTCCGCTTCTTGCCGGTCGTCATTCTCACCGCCACCTTCACGGCGTTCTACCAGCTGATGCCCCACACCAAAGTCGATTGGCGCGCGTCACTCGTCGGGGGTCTGGTGGGCGGCACTCTCTGGCAGCTCAACAATCTGCTCAGCGTTTTTTATGCCTCGCAGGTGATCAGCAACAGCAACATCTACGGCAGCCTGGGCATCATACCGATGGTAATGATCGGTCTCTACTTCTCCTGGATTATTCTCCTATTCGGCGCGCAAGTGGCTTACGTGTTCCAGAACCGGCAGGCGTATTTTCAAGAGAATCGAATCGAAACCTTCAGCCACACCGGCCGTGAACTCGTGGGGATCCAAGTCATGACTCTGGCAGCGCGGGCCTTCCGCGACGGAAACCGTCCCCCGACACTGGCACAACTGGCCGGAACGCTGAATGTCCCCACGCGACTGATAACCCTCATCGTTCGCCAACTTGAGCAGTGTCGGCTTCTGGTGGAGGTCTCCCAGGGGGAAACCGGCTTCGCCCCGGGGCGTCCGCTGGAGACCATCACCTGCCACGACATTCTCTCTGCCATGCGACTGGGCAACGGTCGCGACCCTCTCGTCGTGCAAGACGAGCTGGGACCCTCGCTGCGTCGGGAGCTAGCAAGAGTGCGGCAGGCCGAACGGGAGGTTTCCGGCTCGATGACCCTTGCCGATCTCACTCGGCTTGAGATCCAATCCTAGCCCGAATCGTCCGACACGGACGACGCTACAGAAGCCGGAGACCGCGCGGGGCCTGCTCCCTGAAATTCTGTAGTGTCGTCCGATACGGACGATCGGGACGGGGATGGGCCGATACGGCCCACGCTACAGAAGACGACCAACGCAACGAAGAGGGCAGGAGTCTCGACAAGAAGATCTGTGACAGAAATATCAGACCGGCACGGGTCGGGCCCATATTTCTGTCCCGATATTTCTGTCGTAAATCCTCGTCCCCTCCCTCTCCGTGTCTTGGTGATTTTGATCCCATTGCCGCTTCATTCTCGATTGCAACTCTGACGGCACGGCTTAGCATCCGCCGCTCGATGAGTGAATCTACTGTTACCCCACGTGCCGACGGCCGCACGCCAGACCAAATCCGGCCCGTCCGTTTCACCAACCATTTTGCTCCCCACGCCACGGGATCCACACTGATCGAGTGGGGGAACACTCGCGTCATTTGTGCCGCCACGGTCGAGGAGAGCGTGCCCAAGTGGATGAAAGAACAGGGCGTCGTCGGAGGTTGGATTACCGCGGAGTATTCCATGCTCCCGTACTCCACGCATCAACGGAAACAACGAGACAGCACCAAGGGAAAGATCGATGGGCGCTCTCAGGAAATCCAACGCCTGATCGGTCGCGCCATCCGGGCGGCCCTGGATCTGGAAAAGCTGGGATCACGGACGATTTGGATCGACTGCGATGTGCTCCAGGCCGATGGCGGAACACGGACGGCAGCGATCACCGGAGGCTACGTGGCGCTAGCGCTGGCCATCAAAAAGCTCATGACAGACGGCAAGCTCCAGCAGAATCCGCTGCTCCATCCCGTCGCCGCTGTGAGTGTGGGGCTGCTCGGCGAAGTGGCGCTCAGTGATCTCTGCTATACAGAGGACGTGGCCGCTTCCGTGGATATGAATCTGGTGATGAAC
>JAYTTC010000774.1:0-3263 GCA_043745255.1 Verrucomicrobiales bacterium | reverse complement strand
CGGTCGTCGAGTGTTCGCTCGCGACCCAGGTTGAGAGATTGGCCGAGGAATATGTGAAGCATTACACGGGGAAAGCCTCGGTGTTGGTAGTTTCTCAGACGTGGACGGAGGTGCAACGGGTGAACCAGGAAGTGAGGAAGCGCTTAAAATTAGCCGGCACTCTGGGTGTGGCTGAGACTCGAGTTATGGCGTTGGAAAAACTGGACTATACGAGTGCCCAAAAACGCGATGCCGGTTCATACCCTTCCGAGGCGGTGGTGGTCTTCAACCAGAAGGTCCGTGGGGTAGATGCAGGAGCTAGGGGAACGTTCGCGGGCGTCGTACGATGTGGAGTGTTTGTGGAGGTGAACGGAAAGATCGTCACGGTCGAAAAGCGGCATCTGGACAAAATTAACACCTGCCGACCGTTTGAGATCGCGGTCTCTCCGGGCGAGCGGCTGTTGCTCAAAGCGAACCGACGGATGGAGGACGGCCGTCGTGTGACGAACGGTGAGGTGGTGACGGTCGAGCGCGTCTCACCGAATGGTGCCATTCGCCTCACCGACGGCCGCACCCTGGATCCCACCTACCGAGAGTTCCTGCCTGGCTACGCGGTGACGTCCTACAGCGCGCAGGGGAAAACCGTTGACTACGTGCTGTTCTCCGACAGCACAATCAAGGCGGCGACCAATAGCCAACAGTGGTACGTGACGATCAGCCGGGGACGTAGGGGCATCCGGATCTTCACCTCCGACAAACCCCAACTGCAGCAGAGTATCGAGCGATCAGGTCATCGTTTGCTCGCCTCTGATCTCCTGATCCAAGACCGCGGCGTCACGAACTCAGCCTCGGTGGTGCGGACGGATGAGAGTCAAACTCGGCTCAGTAGCCAAAAGGATTCCTGAGCGAGTGGCGTTCGTTCCGTCGTCGTCACAAAGGACTTATGCCCGGTCTAGTTCACCGCGGTTTCTTGAATGCGGCAACTGACGAGATCGATTGAGGGGCCAGGGGTCAGTTAATCTTCAGATGTGTAGAACCTACACCTTTGGGTTTGGACTGCGAGATAGCCTCTGACTTCATGAAACCGGTTCACGTTCCCAAATCCTGGGGCATGAAGGAGCACTGCCGTTGCCCATGGAAACTAATCTCGAGCTGGGGGGATTCCTTAAGAAGCAAACAGGAGGACTGTACCACTGGCAATCATGTCGCAGCCCAGTTCACCCACGCCATCTCTCGGGCAGCGGAACCGACGCAGGGACAAACTCGCCATCTTCAGGCTCGATCAACCTAACTCAGAAGACCGAACTTATGGATCCTATCAACACCCCGCTATCCCCTGCCCCGCTCTCGTCGACGGCACCATCGGATGAGTTTCTCACAAAGCGCGAGGTGGCATTGATGCTGAAAAAATCCCCGTGCACCATCGACGAATGGTTGCGAACGGGATACCTGAGCTCGATCAAGATCGGACACACCGTGTTCGTCGAGCGCCGTCAACTTATCTGCGACCTCCAAAAACTGACACGCCGTGGAACGCGAAGATAAGGTCCGGCGTGGACCTCTCAGCACCGCGTCTCGGGCATGACCGCAAACCAGTCCCGCGCCTGTTCCTCGGTCACGAGCTCTCGGTAGTGCCGGTGGATCATGGCGGCGGTGTTACCAGCCTCGCTGGCGACGAGATTCTCATTCTTCTCGCATGCCATCCGGTAACTGATGAAGGAATGGCGAAGGCCGTTGTGCTTCCATTTCACACCCGACTCCGGGGAGAGCACTTCGGTCAGTTGCTTGCTCACGTTCGCGAAGGCAACCACGGGACCCTCCACCTGGCGGTAGGGCTCGAGCCACACCTTAAGATTCGGCTGGATGGGCACCAGACGTCTTGAGCGAGTCTTGGCTTTGCCTTTGGTGACTTCGATGAACTCCGGCTTGATGTCGTGCCAGTCGAGCCGCGTGATCTCCGCATGCCTCAAGCCGGCGAACGCCCCGATCGTTAGAAACGGGATGAGTTCGGGACGGGCGTGCTTCACAATCTGATTGAACTCAAGCGGCGTGAAGATCTCGATCTCTGAGTCATCGTCGAATGCCATTTCAATCCCCTCGAACGGATCCAGAGTCCGTGGGTAGTATCGGCGAGTCTGTGCGAACTTGAACAGGGTCTTTATCAAACGCAGATAGTTGTGCCGTGTACAGCCCGACATCCCCAAAGCGCCGACGAAGGCGTCGATCATCGCAGGCGTTACCTTTGAGATTTCACAGTTGAAGGCTTTGGAAAACTTCCCCAGTCGCGCCCGGAGATCCGCGAGGTACTTCTCGCTTGCGGGGCGTCCCTGCTTTGTCCGCTGTTCGCGGAGCCGGATCAGCTCATCCAGGACGTCGCGAACCTTGGCGGGTTTGAGATCGCCGCAGTTTCGCCGATAGAACCGGACGGCTTCGATGAGCGACTGACTTCCGAGCTCTCTCTGAGCCTCAGCGTAACGGGAGACTGCGGCATCCACGCTGATACCCAGATCCTTGATGGCCTCCCTAGCCCTGAGATAAGCGAGGCGCTCGTCGCTATCGAGGGTCAGGACCTTCGATTCACCCCGGGTGATGGAGCCGACCACCGCTCTGGCCTTATCCATGGCCGCTGGGAACTCGGAGAAGAACTCCACCCGCCTGCGGTGCTCGGCGTCGTAGTAGGCGACCCGAAACTCCGAGTAGTCACGCCCAGCTCTGGACCTATCGACCCGGTAGATCCGGACCGACGCCGAGCCGCTTCGCACGATCACAGGCCACGTCGTTGGCAACCTCATGCCGCAGATTGTGTGGAACTGTGTGGAAAAAAGTCAGGAAATCGAAAAAGACCAATAAAAATGGTGGAGGCGGCGGGAGTTGAACCCGCGTCCCAAGCAGACTAACCAGCCGCGACTACATGCTTAGCCAGGGTAATTTGTCAGCGATCAGATAACACCCCGACACGAAACCGATCGCTTAGTCAGCATGGAATTTCTCGGCAGTCAACGCGCCGTCTCCGTTGACTAACCAACCCGACTAATAGCGCTCACTCCCCTTAGCCGGGGTCCGGGGGTGAACGTCGCGGATTAAGCCGCGAGGGCCAACTCTTCGTTAGCTTTTATTTTTTGACCCGATGATTAACGAGGCCAACGGATCGTCCTCGGCATGCCGCCCTTGGTGAGTCGCTCCAGTCGAGACCGGTACGCCCCCAACAAAAACTGACGTCCCAATGTGCGGACGCCCCGCCGGGAGTCAAGCCCAGCAGTACCACGCCGACTCCTCCGGACCCG
>JAYTTC010000773.1:0-3268 GCA_043745255.1 Verrucomicrobiales bacterium | reverse complement strand
TGTAGCGTGGGCCGTATCGGCCCATCCCTGCTCCCTCTTCAAGAAAACCACCAGCGGATCGGCTCTTTTTCCGCAGGAAAATATTCAGCAGCCTGTCGCGTCGATTCCTGAGGGATAGCTCAGCACAGTCGACCTTCCTACCTGGACTTACGTCCGGTGGGAAAAAATCCGACAGGCTGCTAGATGAACTCGTTGAAGAGACTCTCTAGATACTCCTGACGTCCGCTCTCGTTGCTGGTCACTTCTCCAAGCTTCAGAGCGTGGGCCTCGAGCTCCTTGAAGCCAACTTTCCGTTTCTCGATCAGCTTGCCGATGCCGCTGTCCCAGGAGCGGTAACGGTTTTTCACGAACTCATCGAGACGGCCGTCTTTTCGGATCGCTGCCGCGATCTTGAGGCCGCGCGCAAAGGTGTCCATGCCCGCGATGTGCCCATGGAACAGATCGGCCGTTTCAAAGCTTTCGCGACGGAGCTTGGCATCAAAGTTGGTGCCGCCCGTGGTGAAGCCGCCGTACTTCAGAATGGTGAGCATGCACTGGGTGGTGAGATAGAGGTTGGTCGGGAACTGATCGGTGTCCCATCCCAGGAAGAGATCGCCCATGTTCGCGTCGATGGAGCCTAGCGCGTTCGTAGCGCCCGCGACCTCGAGCTCGTGCTGCATGGTGTGGCCTGCGAGCGTTGCGTGGTTGGTCTCGATATTCAGCTTGAAGTAGGGAAGAAGCTTGTACTCCCGGAGGAAGTTCAGGCACGCCGCCGCATCCGAATCATATTGATGCTTGGTCGGTTCCTTCGGCTTCGGCTCGATGTAGAACGGGGCATCAAATCCAATCTTCTTTTTATAGTCCACCGCCATGTGCAGGAAGGTGGCCAGATGGTCCATCTCGCGTTTGAGGTTGGTGTTCAGGAGGGTGCTGTAACCCTCGCGCCCTCCCCAGAACACATATCCCTCGCCACCGAGTTCCTGGGTCAGATCGAGAGCTCGCTTTACTTGCGCCGCAGCGAATACGAACGCATCCGCGTTGCAGCTGGTGGCCGCGCCATGCATGTAGCGGGGATGAACAAAGTTCTGCGCAGTGCCCCAGAGAAGTCGGACACCGGTGGCCTTCTGGTGCTCTTTGAGCAGTTTGGCGATGGTGTCCAGATACTTGTTCGACTCGCGCAGTGTCTTGCCATGGGGTGCCACATCGCGGTCATGCCAGGCGTAGAAAGGAGCGCCGAGCTTGTCGCAGAATTCGAAAAAAACTGGCACGCGTCGCTTCGCGCGCTCGATCGAATTCTCCTGAGTGCCTCGATCCCACGGGCGATCCCAGGTTCCCCACCCAAACATGTCGGAGCCGGTCCCGCACATGGTGTGCCAGTAAACCACGGAGAAGCGGAGATGCTCCTTCATGGTCTTGCCTTCGACCCGCTCGGTGGGATCGTAATGCTTGAACGCAAAGGGATTTCTAGACTTGGGTCCCTCGTATTGAATCTTTGGGATCTTGGGAAAAGCAGATGCCATAAATGGAAGTTTCAGTTCGTTTGCGGCGGGAAAATTGCGTTCAACGTGGCGGTGTGGCAAGTCTGAATATTTCACTGACTCGCCCTCTTCCGATCGTAACCCGCGCGCCTCGTCCCCCCCAGGCGATCCCCAGGGAGTAGACCCGGTCAGCCTCGATAGACTACCAGCACCCCGTAGTCCGTGACCCAAGCGCGGCTTGCAAGGTCTTGATGGGTGTAGGCGAAAGTGGAAAAGCGGACGATGTTCTCGTCGCCGACTTTGCCCAGCCAATCGCTGACGTGTTCGTCGAAGTGATCCTTGCCGACTTCCACGTGATCCGAATGCCGGAAGCTCTTAATCCGCATCCTTCGATCGGTTGCTTTGGCGGCCACTTCCAGAGTCGGGAGCGCTTTAGCGATCAGCATCTCGGTGGGGCCGGCGTGAACTGGAACCACGAAGTGCTTAAATTCCTTTGCACCCGCGGAACTCGCCATCGCATTGATGACCGTGCCCGCAGGGGCGAAAAGAGCGGTGGGAGCAGTGGGAGCAGTGGGAGCGACCGGAGCTGTCGAGGCCGGAGGAGCGGCGTGCTCGGGAGGTGCCTCGGCGGCGGACTTGCCTTCCGCCGGCACCGTGACGCTGCGAGAACAGGCGGGACATTCGAGAGTCGTGCCGGCTCCAGCCGCGTCAATGGAGAGCTCCTGTTTGCAATGGGGACAATCAAAGATGATATCCATATCGGCAATGGGGTGTGCTGGTTATTTTCGAAAACTAAACAGGCGCTAGGGCGAAGGCGAGAGAAAACCCAGAGTCGTTTGATCTTGTGACGAGTTGCGGGGATCGGTAGAGGACCGACGTGAAACTGATCGGATTGACCGGCGGCATCGGGATGGGGAAGAGCACCTCCGCGACTTTGCTCCGAGAGCGCGGCATTCCTCTGATCGATACCGATGACCTCGCCCGTCAGGTCGTCGAGCCCGGGCAACCCGCGCTTGTTCAGATCCGAGCCGCCTTTGGGAAGTCAGTTTTCGACCAAGCGGGCAGATTGCGACGGGACCAACTGGCATCGATCGTCTTCGCAAGCATCGAACGTCGCCGAGCATTGGAGGCGATCACTCATCCCCTAATCCGCGGTCGATGGGAAGAGGAGGTCCGAACTTGGAGATCCCAGGGATTGAAATTGGGCGTAGTTGTGATCCCGCTGCTCTTCGAAACAGCAGCTGAATCTGCCTTCGACTCGGTGGTCTGTGTCGCGTGCTCGCCCAGCACCCAGCAAGAGCGCCTGCTCCTGCGCGGATGGTCTGCAGAGGCGATCCAGAGTCGGATTGGCGCTCAGTGGCCGGTGGATCGCAAGCTGACCTTTGCCCAGTTCGTCGTGTGGTCGGAAGGTCCGCTCGAGGTGCTTGTCGCACAGTGGGAGAGGATTTTGGCCCGTCTCGCCGCGTAAGGGTCGCGCCTGATCGTCCGATTTGGACGAAGTTATAGAGGAGGGAACCGCGTGCTTCACGCGGTGATCTCCGCCAATCCGATCGCCCTGGCCGCTCGATGTGCTCCCCTCAGTTTGATCTCCAGAGTCGCGAGCTGCGGCCGAAAATCGCCCGAATTCCCTGTCTTCCAATCTAAAATGAAACTCCTGGGGGTGTGAATAGAAGTGGGTGAGAATGCAGTCTCGCCTATTCGAAGAAGTGGGACGGGGATGGGCCGATACGGCCCACGCTAGTGCGTCTGTGATGCAAATGAAACTAACAGGTGAAAGTCCTAGTCCGGCGAAGACGTATCGTCGGGTAGCT
>JAYTTC010000772.1:0-3272 GCA_043745255.1 Verrucomicrobiales bacterium | reverse complement strand
AAATTTCGCGCCCGTGCCGAAGCGAACCCCTGTGGGAGATCCGATCCCGATGTTGGCGGCCGCAGGTAAACTGTCGGCGTAGTATTCAGGCCATTTGGCAGAGCCTTCCCGGAATCCTTGATCGCCTCCACTGACGATGTGATAGGCTCGTATCGGGCGGTACCACGGCGTGCCCCAATCCCATTCCATATCGCTGTCGAACCCAAACAACTCGCCTTCCGGATTGAAGGCGATGTCGTAGGTGTTTCGCTGGCCGGAAGCAAACAACTCGCAATGGCTTCCATCTGGATTCATGCGGGCGACGTATCCGCCCGGCGGCTTACGCTTTGATCCGAATCCATTCCCATCCTCCACTCGTGGAAGGACGAGGTCGTCGGCGTAGTTCCGATGAGGCGAGCTCGATGCCAGGTCGCTTGGAACGTCGACGAAATTTCCTTCTACCGTGTAGAGTCGCTGATCCTGTCCGAGCACGATGCCGTGCGCTCCATGCTCGCCGGTGCCCCCCTTCCATCGACGAAGGATTTCCACCGCATCATACTGGTCGTCGCCGTTGGTGTCCTTGAGTCGATACAGGTGATAGCCCTCTTTGCCTTGTCCGTTTACGTAGAGACTGTCGAACGCATAGAGAAGCCCCATGGCACCGCGCACGGGCAAATCGATCGGCTCGATCTTCGCGACCTGTCCTCGCCCATCGAGAGTGAGTCGCAGCATCGGTTCGTCTCCCTGCGGGGAGACGATCAGGCGTCCTTTGTTGTCGACGGTCATGGAAACCCAGGAGCCCTCAGCGGGCTGGGCACTGTGCAGTAGTTCCACTTTGAATCCGTCGAGGACCTGAATAGCGTCCGCGGCGGTGGCCACGGCCGGCTTGAGAATGTCGCCCCAGGGCTCGCGACCGAGCTTGCCGAGGCTGGTGGCGGCCACCCAACCCTCGCTTGGGAATTTCGTGCTCAAGACGTCGCCGCTCGGATTTTCGGCAGTTTGCCAGCTCGCGTCGGATACGATCACCAGCTTGGAGTCGTCGGCACGCGTGATCTCGAGTTCTGTCAGCAGCCCCGCGATACCGTCGGCGTTGCTGGCCGAAATGGTCACGGTGTTCTCCCCGACTTTGACCTTAACGGTCATGTTTGCCCGACTCGGCTTCGACCACTCCGTGTTTCGGACGATCCGCTGTCCGTTCAGGTAGAATTCTGCCCGGTTGTCACACGCCACGGTCACTCGCGCGCTTTTGGCGGCTTCGGTCAGGATGAAAGTTTTTCGGAAATAGCGGGTTTCCTTATCGTGCGCCTGAGTTCCCCAGATCCACTCAGGAGTTTGAGCGAAGAGGCTGTCGCTCGAGAAGGTCATGAGAAGCAGAACCGGCAGGTAGAGGAGACGTGTCAGCATAGATGTGAGCGTTGTAGACGGGAGAATGGCGGAGCAAAATTCAGTCGGACAAGGAGTATTTTGCGAGGACCGCTACTGTGCAGAGGAATGCCATCGAAAAAGAGGGCGTCGGATGAGATGGAGCTGCGGTGCCGGAGGTGGACATTATGGCTGTGAGAGCAGCAGACTATGTCAGAAAGACCGTTTCTTTCAGGGGGCACAATCGATTGCTCGGAAAGTCCTCCATTTTCAACCGGGACAACATCGATGGATTGGACCTCTGATGTGCAAAAAAAGGGCCGTCCCGCATCACACGGGACGGCTGTATTAGGCCTGCGAGCTTAACAACTCCCACTAGGCCTCAAACGACTTGCCACAACCGCAGCTCGAACGAGCTTTGGGGTTGGAAATTTTGAATCCTCCCCCGGTCAGGGCATCAGAAAAATCGATCACGGCTCCTTTGAGAAACTCCGAGCTGGTGGAGTCGATCACCACCCCTACTCCAAAGAATTCGTAGAGAACGTCTCCGTCTCTTTTTTCGTCGAAGGTCATTCCATATTGGAGCCCGGAACAGCCACCCTCTTCCACGTAAACACGTAGAGGTTTGCCAGCGTTCTCGGTCTGTTCCACGAGCATGACTTGAATCTGCTTGGCGGCGGGTTCGGTGAGAGTGACGATCGTTTCGGTTTGGACGGAGGTGCTCATGTTCGTTACGCGGTCAACGTATCGGGGGGGGAGCAGTCTGTCAAACGGTGGGGTTGACAAAATTCAGTAAGAACCGGCCCTAGCCGCCTATCGGACTTTTCCCCAGCGGACGTAAGTCCAGCTAGGGAGGTCGACTGTGCTGAGCTATCCCTTAGGAATCGCCGCGACAGGCTGCTAGAGATTTTCCCGCGGAAAAAGCGCCGATCCGCTGAGGGTCTCCTTGAAGAGGGAGCGGGGATGGGCCGATACGGCCCACGCTAGTGTGCTCGGCAGGTGTGATAGCTATCGGGGTGAAAGGTCCCCGACGGGGGCGGTGACGCCAACCGTAACTGTAGGCCAGGTCGGCTCCGTGAGGAGACGGCGCGAAAGGGCCGAAGGCAAAAGTACGACCGTAGGAACACAAACAGACAGAGAGGTCGGTTCCGGTTTTGGAGGATGAGTTCCCCTCAAGTGGGTCCGGCTTTTTTGCGACTCCTGCGCCTTTTCGCGGCTAAACCCTGACCCCGCCCGTTTCCGATCCGGGGAGGAGGTTTTACGGCAGGGTGCGCGGATGGGTGAGGGAAAGGGTTCCTGGAAACTGATTCAGTTTGAGGGTCGCGGCTGCTGAAGTTGGCGGCGCTCACGAGACGCCGTTATCCACTTTGAGCTTCTTCTTCACCCCTGTGCTACTCGGCCGAATCCGCGGCGCGCGATGAGGTTGATACGCGCCAGGTGAAGAACGCCGCCACCAGGAAGAACAGTGTGTTGTAGAAAGCGAACGTCCACGCGACTGCGGGAAGCGAGGGATGGCGCAGGCGAAGGGTGATGCCGCAGGCCACGGCGACGGCCACCAGCCAGTACACCGCTCGAACCTCCTCGCGGGCGAGCAGGTTGCTTACGAGTGCATTTGACAGGGCCAGCGGCACGAACGCCCAACTCAGTGGACGTAGAAGTAATGCCGCCGCCGCGAGTGTTTCGGCCCCGACCGTTGGCGCAAGAATTCGGAGAGGAATCATGGGAAATAGGGTGCACGCCAGGGCGGCACCGAAGCCTATGAGGGTCGTCGCGGCGAGGGCCTGGGCGAGGGCGGAGGTTTTCTCTGACCGTGCTACACTTCGGATGACCGTGGGGAACAGCACCATCACGAGCGGTGCGGAGAGGAAAAAAAGAACCCGTGCTGGTTTGCGCGCGAGCGCATAGGCGTCGATTGAGGGATCGCCCGATAG
>JAYTTC010000771.1:0-3276 GCA_043745255.1 Verrucomicrobiales bacterium | reverse complement strand
GGCAACAGGGTCAGATCTCAATACTTGACATTGTCTTCTCCACGCGGCGAAGCCGCGCCTTGCAGTGGGCCACTGTTCAGCTGCCTTGAGAATCGGCTTTGGGCCGCTCCCACCGCGGCGTAGTTCATCCACCCGCCCTTTCCCCCAACTCCACCAGACTCATCCTTCCGCGGCGTTGACCAAGAAAATGGTTCTTCATCAGAGCGCAGGCGTGGAGCGAGTTACCAAAGCGCGCCGGCAGTTCCTCCAGAATCTCCAGGAAGTGCAGGGAATCCGATCCCTTGCGGAAGATGTCCCTTCCCTCATTGCCACGCGCCATCACGTGGTAACGGCCTCCGGCAATCTCGATCCTTAGCGGTCTAGCCATGAGTTAACATTTCCTCCACTCAAATTCCTTATGTCAAGTATTGAGATCTGACCCTATTTCACTTCCTTAACGGAGGATTTGAAATCTATGATCAGCAGACCCACTTCCTAACGGGCTGGCACGTTCCTTCCAATCCCTCTTCAGCCGGAAAATGAGGATCGCAAGATCTCAATAGATGAAGGAAGCGATCAGACCCTCCTGACCCTATTCGGGGGGATGGGCCGGTACGGCCCACATTACAGAACTACAGGGAGCTAGGCCTCCCACGGACTCCGGCTTCTGTAGCGTCGTTCGAATCGGGAGATCCGGCAGGGATGGGCCGGTACGGCCCACACTTCAAAAGTGCTGAATTCGGACTCAGGCGGTGAGCGGCTTCAAGGCCTGGGCTTGTTGTGATCAGGACAAACGCTGGGTCCTCCAAGCTTGTCGAAAATCGGGCGGATCTTGTCTTCCCCCATTCTCACGCCAAGAGTTCTCGAATCACCGAGCCATGAACGTCCGTCAGGCGGCGGTCGACGCCGTTGTGTCGGAAGGTCAGCTTCTCGTGCTTAATTCCGAGAAGATGCAGCACGGTGGCGTGGATATCATACACCATCGTGGGTTCACTGCGGTTAATAGGTTTGTAACCCCACGAATCACTCTCCCCATAGGTGGTGCCGCCCCGAATGCCGCCACCGGCAAGCCAGTTGGTGAAGCAATACGGATTGTGATCGCGACCCTTTCCGCCCTGCGAGGAGGGCATCCGACCAAACTCGGTGGTCCATAGAATGATCGTGTCGTCGAGCAAGCCACGCTGCTTCAGGTCCTGGATCAAGGCCGAGGCACCGCGCGCAAAACCCATCGAGAGGGGACCGTGATCGCGACGGATATCTTCATGTGAATCCCAGTTGCGCCGAGGAAAACCGTTGTCGTTTCCCGACCAGATCTGCACGAAACGCACGCCGCGCTCGATCAGACGGCGGGCCACCAGGCATTTTCGTCCGAAGTAATCGCGCTCTTCGTCGGCATTGATCTCCTTGGGCCAGGAGGGTGGGTTTCGCTTCACGCCATAGAGGTCCAGGATGTAGTCCGGCTCCTTGGAGTAGTCCATTGCCTCGGGCGCGGCCAGCTGCATCCGCGCAGCGAGCTCGTAGCTGCGAATGCGGGAATCAAGACGCGCATCGCCTTCGCGAGTCGACGCATGCTCGCGATTCATCCGGGCGAGCAGCGCCTGGGTTGCCGCCTCGCTTTGAGCCGAGACATACGAGCCCTGTTTCCGAGGGAACAGATCGGAGATCGGGTTCTCCTGCCCGGGGTAGATCATCGTTCCCGCATGCTGTGCGGGGAGGAATGCTGAATCCCAGTTCTTCGGTCCATTCGATGCGAACCCGCGATGGTCCGGCAGCACCACGAAGGCCGGCAGATTCTCGTTGAGGCTTCCAAGCCCATAGCTCACCCAGCATCCCATGCCGGGAAAACCGGGAAGCTGAAATCCAGTGGACTGCAAATACGTCGCCTGGCTGTGAACGCCGGTTTTGCCGACCAGATTGTGAACAAACGCGATGTCATCCACCACCGCGCCTAGATCTTCCACCACCTCACCGAGCCTCTTGCCGCACTGGCCATGGGCTCGAAACGGCCAGACCGGTTTCATCCAGGGTCCCAGCCCATCCTGGAAGGCTTCCACAGGCTCTCCGAAATCCGAAGGCTTGCCGTCGTATCGGATCAGGTCCGGCTTGTAATCGAAGAGATCCACATGGCTGGCTGCCCCCGCCATGAACATCTGGATCACCCGCTTGGCGCGCGGGGGATGGTGTGGCAATCCTCCTGGCAGGCCCGTCGTTGCCGCAGCGGAAAGGCGGGGCTCAAGCAAGCCTTCGCCGCCCAGCAAACTGGCAAGCGCGATCCCCCCGAGCCCACCGCCTGACGACCAGAGAAACTCGCGTCGCGATACCGACGGAGCCGCATCGGCTGAGTTGCGTTGATGGAATGGAGAGGTGGAGGAATTCATCGGCAAGCGTCTCAATCCACAAAGGTGAATTCGTTCAGGTTGAACAGCAGCCGACACAAGTTCGGCAAACCTTGTTCCCGAGCGTAAGCTGCCATGGCTTCACGATCGGCTTTGCTCGGCGAGTGACCGATCGCCTGGGTATAGCCCCGCGTCACCTGCTCCTCAAGTGCGCCACCTGAATGTTCAAGCTTCTCCGCGAAATGACGCGCCATGGAGAGCACCAGGGCATTGTTCAGGAGCGTGAGCGCCTGAAGCGGGGACACGCTTTCATTGCGACGCCCCACCTGCATCGAGGGATCCGCGCAGTCCAGGGTGGTCATGAACGGCTGCTGCTGGGAGCGAACGATGAACCGGTAGATCGAGCGACGATGCGATTTCGGATCTTCGGGATCGTGGAGTTGATATTCGTAATGCGGTGAGTGCTCCGGCTTCTCCACCACAAAATCTTGGAAGCTCGGCCCGCCCATGCTGAGGTCCAGCTGGCCGGAGATGGACAGAATACTGTCGCGAATCGCCTCCGCCTCCAGCTTCCGGCGGTTCATCCGCCACAAATACCGATTGTCGCCATCGATCGGAAGAGACTTCTGGAGCAGCTCGGGAGAGGGGTCCGCCGTCTGTCGATAGGCGGAGCTGGTGACGATGAGCTTGTGAAGATTCTTGAGCGATTGCCCGCCGTCGCGGAACTCCACCGCCAACCAATCGAGCAGTTCCGGATGAGTGGGCGGGTAACCCATTTTTCCAAAATCATTCGGAGTTTCAACGATTCCGCGGCCAAAGTGGTACTGCCAGACTCGGTTGACGATCGAGCGCCAGGTCAGCGGATTTCGCGGATCCGTAAGCCAGCGAGCCAACGCCGCGCGCCGGTCTCCCTCGGGACGGTCCGCAGCGATTTCAAATCGAGAGACGAGGCCGCCGATCG
>JAYTTC010000770.1:0-12263 GCA_043745255.1 Verrucomicrobiales bacterium | reverse complement strand
GGGTGCGTATCGCGCCGCCGCCACCACTGCCTCCGCCTCCTCCGGAGAATTCACCATCGGAACCACCACCCCCCAAGCGCCACAATCGAGCGCTCGCTTGATGTTCTCTGCCGTATTGCTGGCGATCCGAACCAGGGGGACGAGACCGTTCCCGGCGATGATCGACATGCTCAGGGTCGCGTTTACCAGAGTGGTTGGGGAATGCTCGAGCTCGACGGTGAGCCAGTCGAAGCCCACACGCGTCATCACGGTGGCCACCGTGGGATCGGGGAGATTGAGCCAAGTGCCCACGCTCACCTCTCCGCGTTTCAGTTTCTCGCGAACGGTATTGATTTTCATCTCAGCTTACTTCCGATTCCAGTCGCCGCCGCGACGTTCCATCACCCCAGGGTCAGCAGGCTTCGGAGCGCGGAGGAGGTGAGCACGGTTTCATCGACGACCCACCGAGGACGGACCCCGTTCGATGAATCAATCACCGCCTGGGCAGCCGCATCACTGACCGCCGCTCCGGTCTCCCGCGTGAACGAGGCCTGATGGGGCGTGAGGAGGAGATTCGGAACCCCGTGAAGCACATGGTTCGGGGGAAGCGGCTCCTCTTGAAACGTGTCGAGTGCCGCACCGGCGATCAGTCCCTCCTTGAGCACGGCAGCCAGCGCCTGCTCGTCCACCAGTCCTCCTCGCGCGGTATTGATCAAATAGGCGGTCGGCTTCATCCGTCGCAGTTGTTGATCGCCAATGAGTCCGCGTGTTTGTGGACTGAGGGACGCATGAATACTGACGAAATGGCTTTCTGAAAGAAGCTTCTCCAGCGTCACAAACTCAATACCGGAAAGAATCGCGTCAGGAGACGGCTTGGGGTCGAAGGCGATCACCCGCATCCCGAAACCGGCGGATCGACGAGCCATCGCCTGACCAATGCGGCCACAGCCGACCAGTCCGAGCGTTTTCTCGTGGATGTTATGCCCCCAGCTCGGGGCCCACTTACCGCCCGCCATCTCGAGATGACCGAGATGGACGCGCCGCGCGAGCGCGCACAAGAGTGTGAAGGCGTAATCCGCTACCGTCTCATTGAGGAGACCTGGGGTGTAAGCCACCACGATCCCCGCCTGGGTGGCGCAGGGGATATCAATGCTGTCGTAGCCTACGCCCCAGCGAGAGATCAGCTTCAGGCCGCGCGCGCCGGGGGCTCGGAGAACGCTCTCTGGGTAACGCTCGACTCCCGCAATAATGGCATCGATCCCATTCAGCTGGCTCAAGAACTCCTCGGGCGAGGGAGTGTTCGTTTGGACCGGGAAAATCAACTCATGGCCGGCACCACGCAGCCGGGCAATCGCCGCATGGCCGGCGCTGGCCATTGCTTGTGCTGTAATGAGAACTCGCCAGGGCATCGGAGGACTTATGGTGAGGCAGGGACGGGCGCGTTGCCAATGGGCAAATTTTTCGTTGCTCTCCCCTACCACCCTTCCATGCTTTGACGGTGGGCAACATGTCTGATTCTCCGCTCGAGCGTCTTTGGAAGGAATATGGAAACGAGTTCTCCAGCCTCGATGATTTGTCCTTGGCCCGATGGATGGCCCAAACACTGGGTCAGCTGAGCGGCCGAGCCTGGCGCCTCTCCCATCCCTTGATGGGCCTCTACCGGCTGCTGGGTCAGCTCGGTCACGATCGCGGCATCTGGCTAAAGCGCCTGGCGAATCCTCCCGCTTCCTACTTGGAGGCTTCCTGCTGTCGTTCCCCGCTCCTCCCACTGTTTACCCGCGATGTGCTGGAAACCGGGCTGCTCTGCCAGCACTGCGGAGAAACGGCGATCCCATTCGACGAACTTACAGCAGAGCTTCAGTCCACCATCAAACCCTGGGCAGAGGAGTACGGACGGGTTCATAGCGTGGCTCACTGGGAGGAAGACGAACGTAACCGATCTTCCAATTACGACGCAGAATTCGAGCGGGCTGCCAAACGAGCGGAGTCATTGTTAGGGTCGGTTCGTACTGACGTTATTCCTGCGATTCTTGAGCACTTCTCGGTGCTGGTTTGGGAGGATCACGACGAATGTTTAGAGGTTCGACCTGAGGATGTGGAGGTTTGAGCGCTTTGGGTTTTTGGCCTGAGATTGAGTCCGGTGTGAAAGGGATATTGCACCGGGGGTGCGGAACCCCGAATAATTCCCATCCAGCGGCGTCGAAACCGCTGTCTGATATATGAAAAATGTTCTCTTTTCTTTGACTCCCCTATTGGCTGCGGGTTGGTTGCTCTCGGGCTGCGCGACTGGCGTTCAAAACCCTTCCGGGATTCCGGTGACCCAGATGAACGCCGATGAGCGCGGATTCGTGGCGGGCACGGGCGTCGAATCCCAGGATCTCGTTACCGTGACCGATAAAATGTCGCGAAGCATCCTGGCGGTTCGCCAGATCGCGGCGGCAGCGACTGCCCCGCGCGTCGTGCTGGAGCCGGTCATCAATGAAACCCGGTTCCCGATCAACAAAGATATCTTTCTCACCCGGATTCGCACCCAACTGAATAGCAAGGCCCAGGGAAAAGTGATCTTTCTGGCACGGGAACATATGGCGGCTCTTGAGAAAGAGCGGAGCCTGAAGCAGAGCGGCCAAGTGACCGCCTCCAGCGATCCCAATGTGGTGGAGTTCAAAGGAGCGGATTTTTTTCTCACCGGCAAACTGCAGGGTTTGACCACCAAAACCAAGGCCGGCACGAGCGACTATATCCTGTATAGCTTCCAGTTGGTGGATGCGCGTAACAGCGAGATTGTTTGGGAGGATGTGGCGGAGATCAAGAAGCAGGGTCTCGAGGACGCCGCCTATCGTTGAGGCACCGAGCCTGACGGACTGGTTCCCTGACGCATGGAAACTTCTTTGGTAACCACGATGCGGGCCCGCCGTGTTTTATTCACGCTGGCGCTCTTGGTGAGCCTCGCTTTGGGGGGGTGCGCAAGTCAGCCCTCCTCCGCCTCCACTGCCGGCTCAAAACAACTTCTGACCGGCGACCCGGTTTTGGATGCTCAGAGCGCCGCGCTGAAGGCTCGTCCTCAGGATCGCCTGCTTTGGACCTATCGCGGAGCCGCCGCCGCGATGCGTCGGGGACTCTACACCGATGCCCGTCGAATGCTCGATGAGGCGGTCACTCAGCTTGGAGGAATCGTCGGAAAAGACCGGAGCGCTCGCAAGGCCCGCAGCGTTTTTAATCGGGAGTCACGCAAAACCTTCTACGGCGAGCCGTATGAGAGGGTCATGGCCTACTATTACCGAGCTATTCTCTATTGGATGGACGGCGAACCGGACAATGCTCGTGCTTGTTTTCGGAGTGCTCAGTTGGCGGATAGCGATGCAGAGAACAAAAGTTTCTCTGGGGACTATGTGTTGCTTGAATACCTGGACGGCTTGGTGAGCACTAAGCTGGGCGGGGATGGATCCGATGCTTATAAACGCGCTCTGGCAACCCCTCATATCGCGGTTCCTCCGCCCTATAGCACCAATGCTAACGTCCTATTCTTCGTGGAATACGGCTCGGGTCCCACCAAGCGAGCAGGCGGTGAGTACGGGGAACAGCTGCAGTTCCGATTGGGCACCTCACCAGTTCAAAGCGCGCGCATTCGAGTCGCCAATTTCGATGTTGAGGTGGCGGCATACGATGATTTGAATTTCCAAGCAACCACTCGGGGTGGACGCGTGATGGATAAAGTTTTGTCAAATAAGGCAGATTTCAAGAAAACCACCGACACTGTTGGAGATGCCGCAATTGTCAGCGGAGCGGTACTCGGGTCCACCACTCATCGCAACAACGAGGCGGCCTTAGGGCTTGTGGCTGCGGGTTTGCTCAGCAAGATTTTCAGCTCAGTCACAACACCCGAAGCGGATACCCGCGCATGGGATAATCTTCCGCTCTTCCTTAGTTTTGCCGCGATTCCCCTCCCGCCGGGCCAGTATCCCGCGACGGTCGACTTTTTGGATCCCCAGCATCATCCCATTCCAGTTCTCAGCAAACAGATCACCCTCAACATTCCTGCCGCCAAGGGCGACAAGGTTGTTTTCGTCAGCGATCAATCCATTACCCCTCAAACGTTATGAACAAATCCCTCCTCCTGATATTGCCGGCACTCGCTGGCGTCGCTCTGTTCGCGGGCTGCGGTGGCGGAGCGTATCCACCCAAGAACGCGACGAAGTATAATCTGGAGTCGACCGCCAAGTTCGTCACTTTGGACTCGGGCACTCAGCGCTCGGTCACCTGCCCGGGATTGCAGGAGCGTCATTTAGAGGATGGCCGCTTGGAGGTCGTCGCCAACTTAAGAAACCGAGAGAACCGCAGGATCGAAATACAGGTCAATTGTGTGTTCAAGGATGAGCAGGGTTTTCCGGTGGATGAAACACCGTTCAAAGTGCTCATTCTAACGGAAAATGCCACCGAAGGAGTCTCTTTCACGTCCATGAATAATCGCGCCAAAACCTATACCATCCGGGCGCGTCAGTCTCGCTAGGTTGAGAGGGTGAAAACCCTCCGTTTTCTCGCTTCAGAGGCGTCGGAAAAACGGTCCCGGCGAAAACAACCAGTTGCGTTAATGGTCCGCACCGCGTAAATGTCCGGCGTTTCGCATGGGAAAAGCCTTAATTATCGCGGAAAAACCATCGGTCGCCGCCGATATCGCCAAGGCGCTCGGCGGCTTCACCAAGCAGGCTGACTTCTTTGAGAGCGATCACTACGTGATCTCCTCGGCGGTCGGCCACCTTCTGGAATTATGTCCGCCAGAGGGTTCGGAGGTCAAAAAAGGGAAATGGAGCTTCGCGAACCTTCCTTTTATCCCTCCCCGCTTCGATCTGCGTCCTATCGAGAAAAACGAGGGTCGCCTCAAAGTGCTGGCCAAGCTCATCAAGCGCAAAGACGTTGATGCGCTAATTAATGCCTGCGATGCCGGGCGCGAGGGAGAGTTGATCTTTCGTTATATAGCGCGTTACGCAGGGGCCAAGCAACCGGTCCAGCGACTCTGGCTCCAGTCCATGACCCCGGCCGCAATCCGTGGCGGTTTCGCACAGCTGCGCACCGATCAGGAGATGCTGCCGCTGGCCGATGCTGCCGTTTGCCGGTCTGAAGCCGATTGGCTGGTGGGGATCAATGGCACGCGGGCCATGACCGCCTTCAACTCGAAAAGCGGGGGCTTTTACCTCACCACCGTCGGTCGGGTGCAGACCCCGACCCTGACCATGCTGGTAGAGCGCGAAGAAAAAATTAAGAAATTTCATTCCCGGGATTACTGGGAGCTTCACGCTACCTTCGGCGTCTCGAGCGGGGAGTATGTCGGACGCTGGCTCGACGAAGGATTTGTTCGCGAGAAGACGAAGGAGGGAGAGTCCAGCGACCTGCGGTCGGAGCGAATTTGGGACAAGGCCAAGGGTGACGCGATTCGGCTCAAGTGTCTCGGCCAGCCCGGCATCGTGACCGAGGAGAGCAAACCCTCGACTCAAATTTCTCCCGCGCTCTTCGACCTCACCACGCTCCAGCGCGAGGCCAACGGCAAGTTTGGCTTCTCTGCCAAGAATACTCTGGGAATTGCGCAAGCGCTCTATGAGCGGCACAAGGTTCTTACCTATCCGCGAACCGATTCCCGTGCTCTCCCGGAGGACTATCTCCCCACCGTCCGCGAAACAATGGGGATGCTTCGAGGTACGAACTACGGGCCTTTCGCCGGCAAAATTCTCGATCAGGACTGGGTGCGGCCGAATAAGCGTATTTTTAACAACGCGAAGGTCTCGGACCATTTTGCGATCATTCCCACGCTTCAGGCACCCAAGAACCTGAGCGAACCGGAGCAGAAGATCTACGACCTGGTCACCAAGCGTTTCCTGGCGGTTTTCTTTCCCGCTGCTGAATTTTTCATCACCACTCGCATCACGCGCGTGCAGGGTGAGCCTTTCAAGAGTGAGGGAAAGGTCTTGGTCAACAGCGGGTGGTTGGCCATTTATGGTCGTGACGCTCAACAGGACGAGGACGCCCCATCGCTGACGCCGGTGACGGCAGGAGAGCGTGCGGAGACGAGAACCGTGGAACTGATCGCGAATCAGACCAAACCCCCGCCCCGCTTTTCAGAAGCAACGCTGCTCTCTGCAATGGAAAACGCCGGGAAGCTGGTCGAGGACGAGGAGCTTCGCGAGGCGATGGCTGAAAAGGGTCTCGGCACGCCCGCGACTCGTGCGGCGGTGATCGAGGGTCTCATCAGTGAGCAGTACCTTCATCGGAACGGCAAGGAACTGGTCCCGACTCCCAAGGCGTTGTCCCTGATCACGCTTCTCCGGGGGTTGAAAGTCGATGAGCTCTGTTCGCCTGAGTTGACTGGGGACTGGGAGCATCAGCTGCGACGGATTCAACGAGGTGAACTGAAGCGCGCCGACTTCATGGAGAAGATCGCCGAGATGACGCGTTATATCGTCTTCAAGGCGAAGAAGTATGAGAGCGACACGGTCCCGGGTGACTTTGCGACGCTCAAGTGCGCTTGTCCTAAGTGTGGCAGCGTGATGAAGGAGAATTATAAAAAATTCCAGTGCACGAATACCGCCTGCGATTTCTCGCTTTGGAAAACCGTTTCCGGACGACAGTTCGAGATCAGCGAGATCGAAGAACTGATCACGCAGAAGGTGGTGGGTCCGCTGCAGGGATTCCGCAGTAAGATGGGGCGTCCGTTTGCGGGAATGATTCGACTCACGCCGGAGCTGAAGCCGGAGTTCGACTTTGGCCAGGAGAGAGCCGATGGGGATGGAACGGTGGTGGCGATTGATTTCACCGGCAAGGAACCCTTGGGTGCTTGTCCCAAATGTGGTGCCAGGGTCTTCGAACACGTGATGAATTACGTCTGCGAGAAGTCCGTGGGACCCGAGAAAAGCTGCGATTTTCGAGCTTCCCTCATCATCCTTCAGCAGCCGATCGATCGCGCTCAGATGTCAAAGCTGTTGGCAACTGGGAAGACGGATCTTCTCACTCACTTCATTTCCAAGAAGAACAATCGAGCCTTTAAGGCATTCATGGTGGTGGGAAAGGACAAGAAGATCAGCTTCGAGTTTCCTCCGCGCGAAGCCCGGGCCGGGAAGGGTGCCGCGAAATCCTCCGCGCCCAAGGAGCCCCAGGCCAAGATCGATTTCACCGGACAGACCTCGCTCGGCAAATGCCCGGCCTGCGGCGGGAAGGTGTTTGAAGGCCCGACCGATTATCTCTGCGAAAAGAGCCAGGCGGACACTAAGCCGTGCAAGTTCAAGATCGGGAAAGCCATTCTCCAACAGCCAGTAGACCGCGAACAGGCGACCAAAATTATCACCGACGGTCGTTCTGACCTGCTGGATAAGTTCGTTTCAAGCAAGACCGGGCGGGAGTTCAAGGCCTTCCTCGTTATGCAGGGCAAAACCAAGGTGAGCTTCGAGTTTCCGGATCGCGAGGAATAGGCTGTGCCCAAAAAACCGCGCCAAACTGGGGTGTCGAAGTGACTTCGATCCCTGCCTCGGCCAGCGGAGCGTTCGATCCCTACTGCCGCGACTTCCTTCAGCATTTGGCGAGCGATCGAGCGGCGTCTCCCTACACACATCGAAATTATCGCCAGGCTCTGACGGACTTCATCGCTTGGCATCGTGCCGAGCGTGCGAGCGCGCCGCCGTGGGTGACGCTGCAACGTGACGACTTTCGCGCCTACCTGCGTTCCCTGGGACGTCGGCATCTGAGCCAGGCGGCCATTCGCCTCCGCTTCTCCGCCCTGCGCAGCCTTTACCGGTTTCTCATTCGACGCGGCGTGCTGGAGAGCTCCCCAGTGCGCCAGGTGACACTCCCCAAGCCCTCGAAGCGTCTGCCGCGCTTCCTGACGGTCCAACAGATGCTCGACCTCTTGCAGGCCCCTGCGAAGGCGTGGGAGTCGGTGGCTGACAAGACCGATGGCCGCGTTCGCGCCAGCGACTATCTTCGAGACACCGCCATTCTGGAGACGCTGTACTCCTGCGGTCTGCGAGTCAGCGAGCTTTCGGGAATGACGGTGAGCGACATCGACTGGAACGAGCAGGTGGTGCGGGTGCGTGGCAAAGGCAAGAAGGAGCGGATGCTCCCGATCGGCAAGGCCGCATTGCGGGCGATTCAGATGTATCGAGATCAGCTGCCGCCAGAGACTGCGGGTGCCCCAGCCCTATTCCTCGGTCATCCGCGTCGGGTCAACTCGATGCTTCCGCGCATCATCCAGCAGCGGTTGAAGCGCTATCTCATCGCCAGCGGCCTCGATCCGAAGCTCACTCCCCACAAACTTCGCCACAGTTATGCCACTCATCTGCTGGACCGGGGTGCGGATCTGAGAAGCGTTCAGGAACTCCTGGGGCATGCGCATCTGGTCACCACACAGGTATACACTCATGTGGGGACCGATCGGTTGAAAAAGGCCTACGACGCGGCCCATCCTCGGGCGAAGTAGATTACCGCTTTGGGCGAAGGAGGATCGCCTTCTTGGTCGTACCCTCGACCTCAACGCTGTGGGTCTCGACATCGGGGTCGTCTTTCAGAGCGTGGTGAACGATGCGTCGGTCGAAGGAATTCATCGGCTCGAGCTCAATGACATCCCCCCAGCGTCGCACCTTCTCAGCAGACTCCCGGGTCTTCTTCACCAAGGCCTCACGTGCCTGTGTGCGGTGGCCGCCCACATCGACAGTCACTTTGGGAACACTGTCATCCCCTTCGAATAGGATCCGGTTTAGCAGATACTGAAGATCTGCCAGCGTCTGGCCCTGTCGTCCGATCAGTCGACTTGGATCGTCTGTCTTGATGTCGAGCACCAGTCCCTCTTCAAAATGGAGTTCCTCGACCGTGATATCGAATCCCAGATGACGGAGGATGGTTTCGAGAACTGCTTTTGGCGACTCGGGCATAGAGGCGGGCTGGTTAGTGGAGATCGGTTCGGAGTCCGTTCAGAGTTTTTTGCGCGAACCGCTCGGAGCCGAGACGGATACAATCGCGGACTTTCCATTCGTTTTTACGTCCTGTGCTCGTGTGAGCTTCATTTGCAGGATGCTTAGCAGGTTCTGAACGGTCCAGTAAAGGGTCAAGCCTGAGGAGAAGCTGTAGAGCATGAACAGGAAGATCAGAGGCATGTACTTCATCATCTTAGCCTGAGCCGGATCCATGCCCGGGGAGACCGGCTGTAGATTGGACTGCCAGAGCATCGTAGCCCCCATCAGGAGAGGCATCAAATTGAACGGAAGGCTCCAGGCTAGCAGCGGGATGACGAAGAGGGTGTCGGGCTGGGTCAGGTCGCAGGCCCAAAGAAAGCTCGCGCCGCGCAGTTCGATGGCGGTCTGAATCATGGCGAAGAATCCAATGAACACCGGCATCTGAAGCAGCATCGGCAGGCAGCCGCCGACCGGGCTTACTTTGTTCTCCTTCCAAAACTCCAGCATCTTCTTGTTCAGCTTGGCCGGTTCGTCTTTGTAGCGCTCCTGGAGTGCTTTCAATTGCGGCTGGAGCGTCTGCATCCGTTTCATCGAACGCGTGCTGGCCTGAGTCAGTGGCCAGAAGAGGAGTTTGATCAAGACCGTGATCACTACGATGCTCAGACCGTAGGCAATGCCGAGTCGATGCAGGGAATTCATCGCCAAGAGCAAGAGCTTCGCGAAAAAGCCGGAGAAGGAG
This sequence comes from Verrucomicrobiales bacterium, assembly GCA_043745255.1. Lineage (GTDB taxonomy): Bacteria > Verrucomicrobiota > Verrucomicrobiia > Limisphaerales > UBA11320 > UBA11320. Next base: position 2,615 of record JAYTTC010000770.1, on the reverse strand, counting down.
CCAAAAAGGGTTTGGTCGAATCCCATGACCTGATCCAGATCGAACTTAAAGTCGGCCGCGAGCTTGGCCAGAATGCTGTATTCCTTCGGCCCGGCATAGACGGAGAACTGACGCTCAATGGATTGATTTGCAGCGAGCGTCACCGCCGGATACACCAAGCCTGTCTGGAATGCCACCGGTCGCAAATTAGCATTCGGAGTCTGAGCAAGTTCCTCGCGGCTCGGGGTCGGCAGATGCAACTCTCTGCCGACAACGCTGGTCGCCGGGTCCTGTGGGATGGTGACGAGGGCAAAGAATTGGTTATGGACCGCGCTCCAGGTCACGTTGGTGTCCCCATTTTGATACACGGTCCGGGGAGTGCCTGGAATACAGACCATGTAATTGTTCCTGAACCAGTCGGCCGCGACGTGTTCGACCTTCTGATCCCTCCCCCAATAGAACCCGACGTGCGATCCGTCGTCCAATGGGCCCATCGGAGTGGCGGTGCCCGTCACGATCTCATGGGCAGGGACGTTGAAGGGCAGGGCCGACCGGTTTTCAAGGCGAACGGTGGACCGGATCAGATAGTTCGATCCGATCTGAAATTCTTTGAGGATGATCAGATCGCCTGAGAGTCGTTTCTCCGCGCGAACGCCGGTCGGTGTCGCTGTGAGAGTGAACAGACCGTCGCCCTGCAGGGAAGGGTCGCCGAGGAGGGTCATGGCAGCGATGGGGGCTTTGGCGTTCAGAGTTGCGAGACGCCGCGGGCCTGTGTCCCCCTTCACGTTGCACGCTACGACCTCGGGGAACTTCACCAGCTCAACGCTTTTGAGGCCGCCACCATGGGAGGTGAAAGTATATCGAGCGAGCGCGTTGCTCACCACCAGGGTTTGCTCCAGGGCTCCCGGGTGAACAATCGCGGTCACCGTGTTTGTGGAGATCACAGAACCCGCTGGGGTTGCGGTCTGAGTCGCCGCAGTCAGGGCTGCGTTGGTACCTCCGCTCTGTACTTCCGCCAGGGTATTGCTTCCGAGAGCAGCCTGGCCCGGACGGAGGGGCTGCGGCGGATAGAGTCGCTGCATCAGGGTCGGCCAGAAGGCCAGCAATACCACTGAAATCGAGATAACGATGATCGCTTTACGGTCCATTTAATGAGAGCTGCTCGCGGGGGTGAGGGAAGAGATAGGAGGTTCCGCGTCGGACGAATCGACGCGAGAGGCGCTTCCGGTGGAGTCGAAAGCTCCGGGGACGGGATCTAAGCCGCTGCTGCCCCAGGGGTGACAGCGGCAAAGTCGACCGGTAGCCATGCAGCCTCCGCGAATGGCCCCGTGACGGCGGATCGCTTCGAGCGCGTACGCTGAGCAGGTGGGGCTGTAGCGACACCCAAGCCCCGACGGACCGAAGAGACTGCTCAGCACGGGCGAAAGCGCGAGCTGATAAGTCCGAACAGCCAGGCAAAGGGCTTTTTGAATCGGGTTCATGTTCGAGGGTCCGAATCAAGTCGGACTCTGACTCCAGAGGCGCGCTTGTCGAAGGGCTGCCAGAAAATCGCGCTCGACGTCCGCAAATCGCTTTCTCGCCATGGACGGACGCGCCACCAAGACTAGATCCAAAGAAGGGGGCAGCTCGGTTTGATGGAGTCGAAACGCCTCGCGCAGGAATCGCTTGGCTCGATTTCTGACCACCGCATTCCCAACCTTGCGGCTGACCACGACTCCCACCCTCGGCTTAGCAGGGTGGGCTCCGATGAACCAGTTGATCAACAGGCAGCCAAGCGCCAGCCGCCGACCGTCTGTCTTGAGTTTCGCAAAATGCCGAGACTCCTTGATGCGGCGACCTGCTGGCAGAGCGAACGAGCCTTTGGGTGCCGCGGGCATGAGCTCCGGGCGGGATCAGACCGGGGTTAAACGCTTGCGTCCCTTGCGCCGCCGAGCAGCGATCACTGCGCGCCCACTTTTGGAGGCGCTGCGTGCCAGAAAACCATATTGCCGCTTCCGGCGACCTTTGGACGGTTGATACGTGCGTTTCATGTGTCTCGATCAATTCAATCAGTAAAACAGCAGGCCGATCCCGCGAATGCCACTATTCCGGGAAGTCGCAACTCCCCAGGAAGCAGAACGCGGGAGGGTATCAGTGAAAGGGGGGGTGTCAAGCTGAGGGACGCGCGAATTTAGGCCGCCACTCCAAAGGACCCCCTTGGACGAGTCGTGCGACGAGGCATCAAGAGCCAGCAAATGACTCTGCGCGTTACTTCCCTGGGCTCTATTCTAAGGGGCTTCGTGCCCTTAGTAGGTTTTTCGCTCCGCGTGCCTGACCCAGGTGTGAATGGACTGACGCAGGTCCTCGCCACTGACAGGCTTGGTAATGTAGTCGTCCATCCCGGCCTCGAGGCAGCGGGTGCGATTTCCTGACACGGCATTGGCGGTCAGAGCGACAATGGGCAGTCGACCTTCGCGCAGTCGCGGCAGAGTGCCTTGTTTCTCCAATCGACGAAGTTCGTGAGTGGTTTCGAATCCGTCACACTCGGGCATCTCGCAATCCATGAACACAAGGTCGAAGGCCTCAACCAAGGCTCGATTGACCGCATCGCGCCCGTTCGTCGCCACCGTGACCTGACATCCAAGGTTCTCCAGCAG
>JAYTTC010000769.1:0-3284 GCA_043745255.1 Verrucomicrobiales bacterium | reverse complement strand
TCGCGTTGGGATTATCGGGTGGCGTAATCGGATTTTCGCTGGGACTCGGTGTGCTCGGCTATCATTTCATTGCCGGGTTTAATTGGGTGGATTCGCTCTTGAACGCGGCCATGATCCTCGCCGGCATGGGACCGGTGGGCACCTTAAACTCGGATGTGGCCAAGCTCTTCGCCTCGGCATACGCCCTCTTTTCAGGGTTGGTGTTCATCTCCGCCACGGGCATCCTTCTCGCGCCCATCTTTCACCGAGTGCTGCACCGGTTTCATTTGGAAGAGCAGAACTCGCGATGAATGCCGCCCGCGCCGCCATCGGCTTCAGTGCGAAGAGGGATTGGCTCCCCCGACTCCTCGTTCTCAAAGAAGAGGTGGCACTCGAAGTTTGAGTGCGCCCGTCCCGCTCCCGCTCCCGCTCTCGCTCACTCGGGGCGAGCACTAAACTGTCCATGGCGAAGCGCGAGGGCAGGAAGAACCAGGAGATTGAGGGCTGTCGATGTCAGCAGTCCTCCTAGAATCACAATCGCCATGGGTCCTTCAATCTCGCGGCCAGCCTCGCCGGCACCGAGGGCCAATGGAAGCAGTCCCAGAGCGGTCACCAGAGCAGTCATAGCGATCGGGACTACCCGTTCCGCTGCCCCGCGAATCGCGGTAGCAAGGTTCCACTCCAGTCCTTCGTTCACGACCAGATTCTCAAAATGAGAGATGAGCATGATCGAGTTCCGGGTGGTAATTCCGAAGAGGGTCACAAAGCCGACGAGCGACCCTATGCTGACACCGCCGCCGCCATCGGGTCCCGCAATCCATCGGGTGAGAGCCAGCGCCAACACTCCCCCGACAAGGGCAAAGGGAAGGTTCGCCAGGACCAGCAGCAGGTTGCGCCAGTTGCGAAAGACCACGCTCAAGAGCATGAGAATCCCAACCGCGGCGGTTGCGGAATTGAGTCCCAACTGCTGCTGAGCGCGCCCGGCAGCTTCCGCTGCGCCCCCATAGGCGACATAGGTGCCATGAGGCAGCTTCACTCGCGCGGCGATCTGCTCGCGCGCCTCAGCCACGAACGAGCCGACATCGCGTCCGGTGGGATTGCAGGTCACGGTCTGACGTCGCCTTGCTCCATCGTGCAACACACTGTGACGACCGCTGGTGAGGTAAACCGTGGCGACCTCTCTCAACGGCACACGAAGCCCTGCCGCGTTGCGAAGCATCAAGGTGCCCACGCCCTCTGGATTGCCACGCGACACGTCGTCGAAAGTCACCGCCACGTCAACCACTCTGTTCCCCTCGTAGATTTGGGCGACGACCGTTCCCTGGTAAGCCGTTTGCAGCGCCGTGAGCACCTCGAGGGGACGGAGGCCGTACTGACGAAGGCGCTCGGGCAGAAGCTTCACCGCGATGCGCGGCGCTCCAGGCGGCGATTTGATCTGCAGATCCGCCGCGCCGGGAATGCCGTGCAGGACCTCGACAATCTCTTTGGCTTTCAGGTCGAGAAGATCTAGATCGTCGCCATAAACACTGATCACCACCGGAGACGTTTCGCCTGCGATGGTTTCCCCGATGCGGTCACCCAAGAAGGTTAACACCTCGAATTGGATACCCGGGAAGGAAACGAGCAGCGCTCGAATTTTGTTCTCAACCTCGGCCTCCTGCTGACTCGGAATCGGCTTCAAGTCGACGTGAAACTCGCTCCGATGAGGACCCCACGGATCCTCGCCGAGCTCCGCCCGACCGACCTGCTGCTCCACGGTGACAATTCCAGGGATTTCCAAAAGTCCCTTCGAAAGGGTGGCTCCCACTCGAAGCATTTCCGGAAGCGAGGTGCCGGGGGCAGTGCTGACCTGCAGCACGAAGTGCCGCTCGCGGAATGCGGGCAAAAATTCACCTCCCAGCCGAGGCAACAACAGGAGAGCTCCCACACACGCGACGACCACAGCAAACACCAGCAACCCAGGAGACAAAATTAGCCTGCGAAGCAGGTCGGCGTAGCGTTCCTTAAACCAGCGCTGAAGTCGGGGCACATCGGCGCTGGGGTCGCTCCTCGCGAAAAGAACGCAAGCGAGCGCGGGAGTGAGGGTCAGCGCTACCCCCAGCGAGGCGAGAATTGCCAGAATGTAGCTCAGGGCGAGGGGCGCGAAGAATTTACCGTGGATGCCGCTCAACGTGAGGACCGGCAAGAACACCAAGGCCACGACGAACGTGGCGTACACGACCGCAGTGCGCACCTCGAGAGAAGCTCTCAGAATCACTTGAAAGATGGGAAGAGGCTTGGCAAGTCGTGCGTTCTCACGCAGACGGCGACAGATATTTTCGACGTCGATGATCGCGTCATCCACCACTTCCCCGATTGCGATGGCCAGGCCGCCCAAGGTGATGGTGTTCAGCGTCGCTCCAAGCCGATCGAGAACGATCACCGCAGCCAACAGGGAAAGAGGGATCGCCGTGATGGAGATGAAAGCGGCGCGAAAATTTCCAAGGAAGAGCATAAGGACGACCGCAACGAGAATCCCTCCCAACCACAGCGAATGTTGAACATTCGCTAAAGCAATCTCGATGAAAGTGGCGGGGCGATGAAGTCGATCATAGATCGTAATCCCCTCCGCCTTGAATACTGGGGCCATCTCTAGGAGAGCCGCCTCGAGCGCTCGAGTTACCTCCATGGTGTTTGCCCCGTACTGGCTGGACATCGTGAGGAGCACGCCTGGTTTTCCCTGGATGAGCGTATCGCCAAACTTGGGCTCTGCCCCGTCGATAACTCGGGCGACGTCCTTAAGGCGAATACCCAGGCCGTTGGTGGAGCCGGAAACCAAGATCTCCCCCAATGTCTCAGCGTTCAGCGATTGGCCATCAGCCTGGATCAGCAATCGCTGGTTGGAGGTTTCTATGAATCCGGCACCCACCACTCCGGTGGAAACCCGGGCGGCATTGAGTAAGTCGGCAATCGCGAGGTCGTAGGCGAGAAGCTTGTCCGGATCCACCTGAATCTGGAGCTGTCGAACTTCACCTCCGAAGACGCTGCACTTAGCCACACCGGAGACGGCCAGCAGGCGGGGTTTGAGGACCCAGTCTGCGAAGGAGCGAAGATCCCGTACCGAACGCGACTCGGAAACCAACCCGATTTTCAGCAGGTCCATGGTGGAAGAGGTCAGCGGAGTAAGCCTTGGGGGCTTAATACCGACAGCCAGCCTTCCTCCGAGTTCACCCAGCTTTTCAGCGAGCATCTGGCGGGCGACAAAGACGTCGGTGCCCTCTCGAAACACCGCAGTGATGATGGAGAGCCCTTGAATGGATTCGGAG
>JAYTTC010000768.1:0-3284 GCA_043745255.1 Verrucomicrobiales bacterium | reverse complement strand
GTTTCACAGAGATTTACAGCAACGACAAGCACCTCCTGGCCGCTGCGCCGCATTTCGGACTAGTCGGCAGGGACATCATCCCATGAACCGAGGAGACTGATCCACAGATGTCACATGTTTTCAAAGATTACCGAGAAGGCTTCAGATCGGAGAGTGGCCCTGTCTTGTCCCTTAATCTGCGCAAATCTGCGAAATCTGCGGATGAACCACTCGGGGGATTTGGGGAGAAGACCTTTGATCCGCAGATTGCACAGATTTTCACAGATTACCGAAAAGGCATCGGATCGGAGGACCGCTGTGTCTTGTCCCCCAATCTGCGCAAATCTGCGAAATCTGCGGATAACCCATTCGGGAGGAACGGGGAGAAGGCTTTTGATCCGCAGATTGCACAGATTTCCGCAGATTACCGACGGGGCCTCGGATCGGACAACTGCAGCGTCCTGTCCCCTAATCTGCGAAATCTGTGGATAACCTGATTTTCCCATGCACATACGTCTGCGGCATTTTTACCTCGCTATGAAAATGAAAACACATTCCATCTTCTTCTCCACACTCGTGCTGATATTCGGAGTGGTTCTTACCTCATCAGCCAGCGTGGCATCCCTCAGCGTGAGCAGCGTCCGCGGATTCACCGATCGCAACTCCGAGCTCGCTTTGATCCTGAGCCGTGCCACCAACGCCACCGCCCTGCAGTTCGATCTGAGCTTCGATCCATCTCACGCAGATCGCCTCCCACCCGTATGGAGCCAGTTGCTCAGCAATCACGTTGTTAAGACCCATCAACTTAAGTCGGGGCTGTGGCGTACCTTGATCTATTCGCCTAGCAATGCTCTGATTCGACCGAATGTATCCTTGGCCAGTCTGCCATTCCATATTCCTGCTGAGGAGCGTAACGGATCAGGTGCAATCGCCCCTTCAGGCTTCGTGCTTTCTTATCCCGATGCCACCGCATTCAACCCAGTCACTACCCGTCCGGGACACATTTTCGTAACCCAAGTCAGTCCGCCTGATCCCGATGGATCCGTAAGCATCTTCTTCCCCGTCACCCAACAGGGTGACTACGTCCTCTACGCAAGCGACGACTTCAAGGCCTGGACATCCATCGCCACCAACGCAGCCTCAGGCAACATCGTTGATTTCATCGACGCCGATGCCGTTCGCTACCCGCATCGATTTTATTACATGGACGAGAGCAGGTCCGCCGCGACTGCCATGGCGGGTTTGCCTATTCAGTTCAGCGGCAATGGCAATGATGGCATCCTGCGAATAGCCACACCTTCTAGTGGAGCCTACGTGTTAGAAGCTTCATCGGATCTCAGCACTTGGACCGTGATTGAAGATGTCGCTGTCACCAGCACCACTGCAGAAGTGAAAATATCGAATCCAAAACTGCCAGATCAGCGGTTCTTCCGATTAAGACCGAAGCGCTGATCCCAATAGGACTTCGCTTGCGCCTGTGAGCGGATGCTGAGAACGAAACTGGATTTGCTTGTATGAGAATCACAATGAAATCTGGTGCACGCCTTGGTAGAGTCTTCGGTGATAGATTGTCCCATCTGACGCGTCCTCGGCGCCGGTTCCCGACGTTTGGAATACTGGCTCTTCTCCTGTGGTCCGTCGGCTTCGCTCATGCCGCCGACCTAAACGTCGCTCGCATCTGGAATGAAGAAATTCTCTCGGCCATCCGGATCGATTTACCTCACCCTCCCGTACACGCCCGCAACCTGTTCAGCCTGTCGGTGGCCATGTACGATGCCTGGGCCGCCTACGACCCCACAGCCACCGGATACATCTACCACAATAAATACGCATCGAATGATCCGGTGGCTACGCGAAATGAAGCCGTGAGTTACGCAGCGTATCGGATTCTTCAGGAAAGGTACGCGCTTTCCAAGGCGTCGGCAGTGACCCTGTCAGCGCTGGATGCACGGATGCGTTCCCTTGGGTATGATCCCGAGAATCGATCGTTCGACACTACCTCCCCGACCGGGGTCGGTAATACCGTTGCCGCCGCAGTCTCAAAGTGGTTTCTGCAGGACGGCGCATTTCAGTTGGATCGTTACGCCGATCGACCGCCAATCGCAGGCGGCTACGCCTCCGTCAATCGCCCCTTAATCACCGGCAGCCGTGAAACCCTAGTGTCCGATGTCAACCGATGGCAACCTCTCGTGATCACCAATCAGGTGAGCCAGAACGGAATCCCACTCGAAGCGATCCAGAAGTTTCTAGGCTCACAATGGCTCAACGTGCGTCCGTTCGCACTCGAACGATCCGACCAATCCAAACCCTGGATCGATCCCGGCGCTCCCGACAAACTGGGTGGCCCGGGAGACGATCGATTCCGGAAGGAGGTGGTCGATGTCATTCGCCTCAGCGGAATGCTCACACCCGACGACGGGATCACCCTGAATATTTCACCGGGTGCATTCGGGAACAACAGCCTGGGGGCCAACGACGGGCGAGGTCACACTCTAAACCCTGTCACGGGACGTCCTTATCCGTCAAACCGAGTGCTTCAAGGCGATTTTGCGCGTGTTCTTGCGGAGTTCTGGGCGGACGGTCCCAATTCAGAAACCCCACCAGGCCATTGGAATACCCTGGCCAATCGGATGACGGACTCGCCGAGCTTCCAAAGGCGGATGGGCGGGACCGGTCCAGAGCTGGACCCTTTGGAATGGGATGTGAAACTCTACTTCGCACTCAATGCCGCCCTCCATGACGCCGCCTGTGCGGCGTGGTCGGTCAAACGATATTATGACGGATGGCGACCCATCGCTGCCATTCGCTACATGGGTATGCTCGGCCAATCCACCGATCCCACCAGCTTCACCTACAATCCCAAGGGATTACCTCTGATCCCGGGGCTCATTGAAGAGGTCACTTTTGAAACGTTCATGCCCGGAGGACGGCATGTCGGCCTGCCTCTGGGCGAAATTGCCATCTTCGCCTGGCCAGGACAGCCTACCGATCCCATTACTCAACACAGCGGCACCCGCTGGAGTTTGGCGGTCGATTGGTTGCCCTATCAGAAGAAGAACTTCGTCACACCCGCTTTTCCTGGTTACATCTCAGGGCACAGCACCTTCAGTCGGTCGGCGGCGGAAGTATTGACTGCCATCACCGGCACCCGCTTCTTTCCTGACGGGTTAGGGACCTATACCATTCGCAAAGGGACCTTCCTGAGTTTTGAGTATGGTCCGAGCCAGGATGTGCAGCTCCAGTGGGGTAACTACTATGATGCAGCGGACCAGGCCGGAATCTCGCGGCTTTATGGTGGCATCCAT
>JAYTTC010000767.1:0-3285 GCA_043745255.1 Verrucomicrobiales bacterium | reverse complement strand
CAACAAGGAGATCTGGGGCCAGCTTCCGCCCGTCTACTGGGTTGCGAAAGTCTCGCGTCCGAAACCTGCCGCCGAAGTACTCCTGGTGGATCCCGATCCCGCCAAGGAATCTCGATTTGGCAAAATGCCCGTCGTCGCGATTCATCAGTACGGACTCGGGCAGGTGATGTACGTGGGCACGGACAACACTTGGCGCTGGCGCAAGAATGTCGGCGACGCCTATTACACCGCCTTCTGGGGCCAGCTCGTTCAGCGCCTGGCGCTCCCACGTCTGCTCGGAGGCAACAAGCGAATCCAGCTGACGACCGATCGACAAAACTATCTGGCAGGAGATCGAGTGACGCTCTACGCACGACTCTACTCCAGCGCGTTCGAGGCAGTGCAGGAGCCGGTGGTGAAAGGAAGCTTTGCAAAACGCGGTGAGAACGCCTCCGGAACGGAAGTGCTGCTCCGCCCTCTGTCTGACCAACCCGGGCTTTATCGCGGCGAGTTCATCGCCGGAGCGGCCGGAGATTATCAATTCGCGATGGAACTCGATCCAACGTCGGTGCTGGACTTTACCGTCATTGAACCTCAGTTCGAACTGGGAGACACGGCCATGAACGAGCCGTTGTTGCAGCAGATGGCGAAGGCCACCGGGGGGGCCTTCTTCCGCGAAGAGGATCTGCATAAACTTCCAGAAACTCTCAATGCGAGAAGCGAGAAAGTGCGCTCCCCACTCGAGGTCGAACTCTGGGCGTCCCCACTGGTGTTTCTACTTCTGCTCGGTCTTGTGACGGTCGAATGGGTGATCCGCAAACTGAGCTATCTCAAATAACCGTGGCCGAAACCGCCCAGTTGAATGCCCCCGCCTCCGCGCGCGTCGCAGCGAGCCCGGTGCTGCTCGCCAAGCTGGCGGCGTTGCGGCGACGACGCTTTGCCATCGAGGTGGGAACCGGTGTCGCGTTGGCAGTCATCCTCTGCGTCGAACTGCTCGCGCTCCTGATGTTTGCCGACTGGTGGTTCGATTTCCCGTGGGGACTGCGTCTGGTTTTGTTTCTGATCCAGTTCGGTATTTTTAACGTCCTGCTCTACCGCTACGTTTTCCGACCGCAGTTCCGTCCACCGGACGACGATGAACTCGCCCTGCAGGTGGAACACGCGCATCCCGAGCTGCAGAGTCGACTGATCTCCTCGGTGCAGTTCTCACGTCCCGGAGCTCTCTCACCCTGGGCCTCGGCAGATCTCGCCGCGTCAACCATCGAGCAGACCGAGGCCGCCACCGCGACGCTGGATTTCACGCGAGTCGTTCCAACCGGCCCCCTCAAAAAATTGAGCGCTGCCGCGACTACCGTCCTTCTCATGGCGAGCCTCGGCTTTGTGGCCAGCCGCGCCGTCAGCTTCGATCTGCTTCGACGCGCCTTTCTCGCCGAGGTCGCGGTACCGCGGAAGACTCGAATCGATTGGGTCACCGGTGAGATCACGGTCGGCCGAGGCGACATTGTTCGACTTGAGGCCCTGGCCAATGGAGTCATTCCAGCGCTAGGAACGCTCCAGTTGGAATCCGCCGGACGGCGGGAGCAGGAGTTCCAGATGGATCGAGTGCCAGAGCAGCACGGTCGTTTTCTCCGCGCGCTTGAGAACGTCCAAGAGGATTTCCAGTATCGGGTGCGTCTCAACGACAGCGAATCACCGCTATACACCGTCCACGTGGTTCCCCGCCCTACGATCAATCAATTGGACTGCGAGCAGATTCCGCCGGCTTACACCGGACTGAAGCCTGCTAAGCGGTCGCTCGGTGATCTTAGCCTTCTGGCGGGAAGCACCCTACGCTTCACCGCCAAAGCGACCAAGGATCTCCGATCGGCCAGCGTTCGGCTGCTCGGACTCGACCAGCGTCAGACGCTCAAAGTGAATCGAGAAACACCGCGTGATCTCGCGGGCGAAGTCACCATTCCAACGAAAGGACTCACTGGACTGGCCTTCGAGCTCATCGATACGCAGGAGATGAAATCGTCGGAGGGCACGGTGTATCGCATCGACATCCTTCCCGATCGTCCGCCTCAGACAAAGCTCACCTGGCCGGAGCGTAAGGAGGAGCTCATCACCCGTCTCGCCACGATGGTGGTTGGATTCGACGTGAGTGATGATTTCTCAATCACCCAGGTGGCCTTGAAATACAAGGTCAACACGGTGGAGAACGGGGCGGAAAAGAGTCTCGAGCTGGGGCTCGAAAGCGGTTCCACCAATCGGGTCCGACGTCGCTACGAGTGGAAGATCGGAGCGATTCAACCCCCGCTCGCCGAAGGCAGTCTGATCGAGTTCTGGATCGAGGCACGTGATAACAATAACGTCACCGGCCCCGGCATCGGCACAAGCGAGCATCAGATCGCGCGCGTGGTCACGGAGAACGAGAAGCGAGCGGATCTGCTGAATCGCGCAGGGGACTCCATCGGGGCGCTGGGAGATATCACCACAGATCAGGAAAAGCTGAACCGAAACCTCGGCACCCTGATCCTGGAAAAAACCGGCGCGAGGTAGGATGCCCGCGGGCCCTCACACTGAGCTCCCATCGTGAAATCCCCCACCAGAACACAGTTGATATCCCAGGGGTAACGAGGCTAAACATAGCTCGTCGCTAAAGAATGAAATTATCTGACGTCCAGAACCAGAAGGTGGTGGAGTGGATTCAACAGGGGTTGAAGCTCTCCGAGATCCAAGGCCGACTCGAAACGGAGTTCGGAGTCATCATGACTTACATGGAAGTAAAATTCCTCTTGGCTGATCTAGAGCTCCGTCCCAAGGATCAGGAAACCCCCAAGGGATCGACAACCCTCGTCGGCAGTCCCAGTGTGCCCGCCGAGGTTCCGCCTCAGACACTCTCTTCAGCCTCAGGACAGGACCTCCCCTCTGGCACCGCGATGCCTGCCGGAGTTCCTGGGAGTGTCAGCGTGTCTGTCGACGCCCTGACCAAGCCCGGTGCGGTGGTGAGCGGCCAGGTGGTCTTCAGTGACAACAAGACCGCAGATTGGTATCTCGACCAGAATGGGCGTCTCGGTTTGGCGCCTGCCGAAAAAGGCTACAAGCCTTCCCAGATGGATGTCATGGCCTTTCAGACCGAGTTGCAGACCCAACTCGCAAAGATCGGTTACTAGCAGGCCGTCGGACTTAGAATGTCGTTCCCCAGGGTGCCCGCCAGGGCTAATATTTGGATCCAGGGTTTTCTGGGCGTCGGCCTGCTAGAACCAAAATCCGGCTGCCGGATTTTTGGGAAACCCACTCTTCCTTGTCATTCGGCGCATCCGT
>JAYTTC010000766.1:0-3289 GCA_043745255.1 Verrucomicrobiales bacterium | reverse complement strand
ATCCCGAGCCAGAACTTGCTCACATCTCGCTGAATACACGCCCTGCGGGCTTCGTCATTTCCCAGGTTCTGGCTTGACTGTTCCTTCCTCGAAAGTCGAAATGAAAGAGTCATACTCCCCAGAACGATGCCGATCATATTTTAGTGACCCTATGTTGACGATCTACGGACCTAAACAGCGATTTTGCGACGGCCTCTCCCGACGCAACTTCTTGAAGATTGGTTCGCTCGGTTTGGGCGGCTTGGCTCTGCCTCAGTTGCTTCGCGCGGAAAATACTTCAGGTCTTCGCCAGCCTCATAAGGCAGTGATCATGATTTTCCTTCCGGGTGGGCCGTCCCATCAGGATATGTTCGATCTCAAGACGGACGCTCCCTCTGAAGTCCGTGGGCCGTTTCAGCCCATCTCCACGAACGTTCCGGGTATCCGCATTTGCGAGCATATGCCGCGTCTGGCCAAGATGGCGGACCGTTACACTCTGATTCGTTCGATGGTTGGCGCTGAGGACAACCACTACGCGGTCCAGTGCCTCACCGGCCGCCACTCCCGCAATTCTCCTCCGGGTGGATGGCCCTGCCTGGGATCGGTGCTTTCCAAGCTGGCGGGTCCGGTAAACAAGTCGGTGCCTCCATTCGTTGGCCTCTCGCCCAAGATGGGGCACATGGAATGGGCGGACAATGGTTCCCCAGGATTTCTCGGAATTGGCCAAGCGCCGTTCGAACCGAACAAGGGCGGCGGCAAGGAGGACATGACCCTGAGCGGGATCACCCTCGATCGCCTTGCCGATCGCAAAGCGCTTCTCAGCAGCTTCGACCGTTTCCGTCGCGATGTAGATTCCACCGGGATGATGGAGGGGATTGATGCTTTCAACCAGCAGGCCTTTGGCATCCTCACCTCAAGTCGCCTCCTCGAGGCCCTTGATATTGAAAAAGAAGATCCTCGCGTCCGCGATCGCTATGGCAAAGGCGATCCGCGAAATCGAGACGATGGCGGTCCCAAGCTGATGGAACAATTTCTGGTGGCCCGACGCTTGGTTGAGGCGGGCTGCCGCTGTGTGACGCTGGCGTTTAGTCGCTGGGATCATCATGGGGACAATTTTGGAGCGCTGCGTCAGGATCTGCCATTGCTGGACCAAGGGCTCAGCTCACTGATCGAGGATTTGCATCAGCGCGGCCTCGACAAGGATGTGAGCGTGGTGGTTTGGGGAGAGTTTGGGCGCACCCCCATCATCAATAAGGACGGCGGACGCGATCACTGGCCGCGGGTGTCCTGCTCGCTGCTCGCGGGCGGAGGGATGCGACATGGGCAGGTGATCGGAGCCACCGATCGTCTCGGCGGCGAGGCCGTCTCTCGGCCCGTGCAGTTTGGCGAGGTCTTCGCCACTCTCTATCAGCAGTTTGGTCTCGATGTGAACAAGACCCTGATCGAGGACCTTTCCGGACGCCCGCAATTCCTCGTCGACAACGGCCTCCAGCCGATGAAGGAGCTCGTCTAGTGAGATCTGTGCCACAGCCTTCCTCAACCTTGGCCGCAACAGGGTGGAGGACCGCATGCTGAGCCTCTTCGGCAAACCCAAGACGTTTTGTGACGGCGTGACACGTCGTTCCTTTCTGAAGATAGGCGCGCTTGGCATGGGCGGTCTGGCGCTTCCGGATATTCTCCGTGCCGAAGCTGCGGCAGCCACCGGTCGCTCTCACAAGGCGATCATCATGATCTACCTTCCGGGAGGTCCACCCCATCAGGACACCTTCGATCTCAAGCTGGAGGCACCGTCCGAGATTCGCGGAGAGTTCAAGCCGATCCCCACCAATGTCCCCGGGATTCAGATTTGCGAGTATCTGCCCAAGCTCGCGCGGGTGATGGACAAAGTGGCCGTGATTCGTTCCATGGCGGATGCACGGGATGACCATACCGATTTTATGTGTCTTACCGGACGCTCTCGCAACAACGAGCCTCCCGGCGGATGGCCCTCCTTTGGTTCATTGATTTCGAAAGTGCAGGGAGCGGTGGACCCTGCGGTCCCGCCGTTTCTCGGGCTTGAGCCCCGGATGCAGCACAAGCCCTACAATGCGGCAGGTCCGGGATATCTTGGCGTGGCTCATCGCTCTTTCCGTCCGGAGGGTGACTGCAAAACGGACATGGTTCTCAATGGTCTCACCCTTGAGCGCCTGGCGGATCGACGCGCGCTGCTGAAGAGTTTCGACCAGATGCGACGCGATGTCGACTCCACTGGACTGATGTCCGGTCTGGATGTTTTCAACGAGCAGGCTTTTGGGATGATGACCTCGAGCAAGCTGCTCAAGGCCCTGGACTATCAGCAGGAGGATCGCGCGGTGCTTGAGCGTTATGGAAAAGGAGACGCGCGCATACATGGAGACGCGGCCCCGATGATGACCGAGCAATTCCTGGTCGCGCGCCGGTTGGTGGAGGCGGGAGCGCGTGCGGTGACGGTGGCGTTCGGATTCTGGGACTATCACGGAAGCAATTTTAGCAATGCCCGCAAAGATCTTCCTTTGCTCGATCAGGGGCTCACCGCATTGATTCAGGACTTGCATGAACGGGGAATGGACAAGGATGTGAGCGTGGTGGTCTGGGGCGAGTTTGGGCGGACTCCGATTATCAACAAGGACGGCGGGCGGGATCACTGGCCGCGCGTTTCCTGCGCCCTGCTGGCGGGCGGCGGCATGAGAACTGGCCAGGTGATTGGAGCGACCGACCGTCTTGGGGGGGAACCCACGGAACGTCCGGTGCTCTTCGGTGAAGTGTTCGCCACGCTGTATCAAAATCTCGGACTGGACGTGAGCAAGGTCACCATTCCGGATCTGTCCGGCCGTCCCCAATATCTCGTGCCTGACGGCTGTGTTCCGATGAGGGAACTCGTATGATTGGCCTGATTTCAAAGCGGAGGCTGAGGGGGCAACTCTGTAGAATCCCAGCCTCAGTTCTTGCGCCTGTTCTGATTGGGGTCCTGTTGCTGGGCGGGATGGGCTTCCCGCTGAGAGCGCTAGAGGCGACCCCGAGCCCGACAGCAAAAACTCTCTCGATCGAGTTCGTCGGCACGCTCCCACACGCGTCGGTGTCGCTTCGCAATTCAGGTGCGCGCCAGCAAATGCTCGCCACCGCAGAATGCAGCGATGGCCTGATTCGCGATTTGACTCGGACGGTGGAGTGGACCGTCGCTCCGAAAGACATCGTCAAGGTCAGCCACACCGGTGTGATCACTCCCGTTGCAGACGGCGAGGCAACGCTGACTGCCCGGGCTTCGGATCGTGTTTCGGCTGAGATCAAGATT
>JAYTTC010000765.1:0-3297 GCA_043745255.1 Verrucomicrobiales bacterium | reverse complement strand
CGGGGATGGGCCGATACGGCCCACGCTACAGAATTGGGTGAAAGAGAGGGTGGAGGGATTGGGAACAGGCAATACCGGCCGGTTCTGAAGAGTCCGATTGAGTTTCATCACAATCCAGCAGCCGGATTTTGAACTCTAACAGGCCGACAACCAGAAAACCCTGGACCCATCGATCGCCCCGGCGGGCACTTTGCGGAACGACGTGCTAAGTCCGACGGCCTGCTAGGCGGAGGCGACGAATTCGTTCTTCGGATTCGGAAGGGAACGGACAATGTTCTCGGGACGAATGAAGGGCTGGTATTCGGGCACCGTTTTCTTCAAGAGCATCTTAAGCTGGTCGGCCTCCAGATGATTGATTTCCAACGTGAGCTGCATTAGCTGATCATTCACCACGGACAGACGGGCGGGCGGGGAGACAAAACGCATGATCTTGGGATGCGGAGTGACCAGGAAATCCTCCGAGTGATGGCTGAGCTCCTCAAACAGCTTCTCGCCGGGCCGAAGTCCGATGAACTCAATCTCGATGTCCTCGTTCGGTTTGAGGCCGTGAAGCTCGATCATCTGTCGGGCTAGATCAAGAATCTTGATCGGCTTGCCCATATCGAGAACGAAGATTTCGCCTCCGTGACCCTGAGCAGCACTCTGAAGCACCAACCCGACCGCCTCTGGGATCGTCATGAAGTAGCGGGTCACCTCTGGGTGTGTGACCTTGATCGGACCTCCAGCCGCAATCTGCTTGTGGAAGGTCGGTATCACGCTGCCCGAGGATCCGAGCACATTGCCGAACCGAACCGCCATGAACTTGGTTCGCCCCCCCTGATGGGCATAGAGGCTCTGCAGGTAGATTTCAGCGAGCCTCTTGGTTGCCCCCATCACGTTAGTGGGGTTGATCGCCTTGTCGGTGGAGATCATCACAAAACGGTCCACACCAAATTCCACCGCCAGCCTGCCGAGTTGGGCTGTGGCAAGAGAGTTATTCTTGATCGCCTCTCCAGGCTGAGCCTCCATCATCGGAACATGCTTGTGAGCGGCGGCGTGGAAAAGGACTTGAGGCTGGTAGGTCTCAAATACCTTCTGCATCCGAGGGAGATCGGAAATATCGGCCACCAAGGGAACGATCAGGTGACCGCATCCGAGGGAGATCAGCTCTTGCTCGATCAGGAACATCTGCACTTCGGATTGCTCCACCAGCAAGAGCTTGGTAGGCGCGAAAGAAGCGATCTGACGGCAGAGCTCGCTTCCAATACTGCCACCCGCCCCGGTCACCATCACGACCTGACCACGGAGGATGGAGCGAATGTTCTCGGTCTCTAGTAAGACGGGATCGCGGCCCAGGAGATCCTCAATCTCAACCGGACGCAGCTGACTGACTTTGACCTTCCCCGTAGCCAACTGGTCCAAGGTAGGGACGGTTTCGAAGCTAATCTTGGATCGTTGAAGCAGACCCACAATCTCGCGCATGCGACGTCCGTTCGCGGAGGGCATTGCGATGATGACCTTGTCGAGCTTAAGGTTCCCCTCCTGCAGTTCTTCAGGGGCCCCTACCACAGGGATACCATGAACACTTGATCCCCACTTTTGCGGATTGTCATCAAAGAAAGCGACGCAAACCAAACCGAGATGTTTCTTCACATCCAGTTCGCGCGCTAGGGTCGCGCCAGCATAGCCGGCACCAATAATTCCAACTCGAAGCGAACGCGCTTCTGAGGAAGATCTGGGGTGAAAATAACGCTCACGACTGAGCCGACAGAAAAGCCGAATCGCTGAGATGAAGAGGAACGACAAGAGGAAATCCGCCAGAATCACGCTGCGCGGCGGGGCCGCAGAACCGTCCGTCTGCCACCAGATGACGCCCGCCACCATCGATGCTCCCACCAGAGCAGAGAACAGTCGCCGAAGATCCGGCACGCTAAAATAGCTCAAGAGTCCGGCGAATTGACCAATCAGGAGCAGGAATGCCAGTTTCAGCGGAATCAACCAGTAGGCTGGCTTCCAAAAGAGATGGCGGTCCGCGTCGGTCATGAGCTGGCCGAAATCGAACCTCAGCTGATAGGCCAGCCAGTAGCTCGCCACCAAACCCACCGTGTAAATCAATACCACCGCTGGAATCCGCGTGAAGCGAGAGAGCCGCCCTGCACAAAGCCCATCCCATTCCTTAACAATCTGACTCATGATCTCGTTACCGTTACCACTATTTTCACGACTCTTCATACAACCCCATATACGACGTGCCGCACCACTTTCTTTCAACCGCCTAAGAATTTTCTTATCCTAAAACGACAGCACCGAACCCAACCCCCATCCAGCCGTCTCGCAGGAGCACTTACCCCAAAGGTCAGAAACGTAAAGTTCACCATTGGGTCAAGCAACAATTGCGCGACCGAAAGAGCATGATTTGCGACAACAGTGGGCACATTACTCGGGTCGCAGAAACATTCAACTAGGGAATAACACTTAGAATGACTAGGGGATCTGCGGAGCTGTCCCCCCCAGGCTAAGTGACATTCGGGCGGTCGCGAGGGGCTCAGGATTCTCGGGCGCTGACCGATACAACCGTAGCGATGAGTCTGCCCTCGCACGGTTTCCCTCTTCTGTATTGTCGTCCGTATCGGGCGATCCGGACGGGGATGGGCCGATACGGCCCACGCTACAGAACTGCAGCTACTATCCACTCCGTTCCTTTTGGCTAGCCAGTGCGTCAGAACGTCTGCCATGTTCCGTCTCAGCTTGCGACGGAACCGACGCAGGTGAAACCGCATGTGGACCTTTACAGCTAAACGACTTCTGCACCTGGTCCCCATCCTACTAGGGGTGTCGCTTTTGACGTTTATGCTCATGGCCCT
Source organism: Verrucomicrobiales bacterium (assembly GCA_043745255.1). Classification (GTDB taxonomy): domain Bacteria; phylum Verrucomicrobiota; class Verrucomicrobiia; order Limisphaerales; family UBA11320; genus UBA11320. Next base: position 454 of record JAYTTC010000765.1, on the reverse strand, counting down.
GACCCCTGGGGACTATTTCACCGAGCTCTCCCAGAACCCGCAAATTTCCCCACAAAAGATCGCCCAGCTCCGAGCGGAAGCGCACTTGGACAAGCCTTGGTATATCCGGTATTTCTACTGGCTGGAGAAGGCCGCTCATTTGAACTTTGGGTATAGCATCGCCTATAAAATCCCTGCTTCGGACCTGATCTTCGGGCGTCTATGGAACACTTTCCTCTTGTCGGCTTCCGCCTCGGTGATTGCCTGGCTAATCGCGATTCCGCTCGGAATCTGGGCAGCCGTACACAAGGACTCTGTGGCGGACCGTCTCTGCTCCCTGATTGCTTTTGTCGGGCTGTCGGTTCCTGACGTCCTCCTTGCATTGCTGGCTCTCATGTTGGCAGCGGGAACACATTGGTTTCCGGTGGGAGGAGCCCAGGGTGCGTCCTACGATCTGATGACTTCCATGGAGCAG
>JAYTTC010000764.1:0-3299 GCA_043745255.1 Verrucomicrobiales bacterium | reverse complement strand
AGGTTTTGGGGTTCCCTCCGACCGTCGGAGTCACACCCCGGCCGGAGGTGTCGGAAAAGTCTCCGTCGAATGGAAGATGGAGGACGAGGCCTTGTTGGATCGAGCCGCCTACAGTGGGGAGTGCGAGGCACGAAAGGAGCGTGCTGGCAACCAGCAGCGAGGCCTTGGCAATACGGCAGATCATGAACTCATCCAGCAGGAGCACGATTGAGGCCCCATCCCACGGCAGAGAATAAACACCCGAACCCGAGCGGGCACAAGGGCGTGATTCCTATTCCTTTCGGGCCGTTCGATCGACCCTGAAATGAGAGAACAGTTCAACACTCCTCAATGTGACAGGGATCCTTTGATTCGGAGAGTGGGTGTCGAGGCTGGCCGGACTCCATGTCTTGGGGTCGATGCTCTGCATTCTCTGGAAATATTAATGTGTGGCGGGGGTCCGGAGAGTTGCGCCCTAGCCCCTGTCGGGCTACTTTGCCTCTACATTTGCGACGCTTTGTTTGCTGCTTTTGATCCCCATCGTTCTCAGGCCGGGTTGCCCTCCGCGACTTCGGCCGCTGAGGGACCCGCTGCGACCCTGGAGAAAACCCACCTTGCGCGTTCGATGCGGATTGAACTCCTTAACCGTTTTTCTTCGATTTGTCTCGCGGCGCTATTGCAGTTCACCCCGCTTGCGCGCGTGTTTCTGTCGCATTCTAATGCCCCCCTGTCTGCCTGGGTTCTCACGATTCGTTGGATCTTCCTCGGCTCCGGTTTCGCGGCTGCCGGCCACCAGGCGGTCTCGGGAGCTTCCTCGACGATTGTGAGTTCACTCACCGCCAAGGCGACCAATGGAATCCCTTTTAAGTATCGCATCTTCACTTCCCCCTATGTCGCCAACGCCTTCGATGCGACCCCGATGCCCCCTCACGCTTCGCTCCCTCTGGGGGTGGTGTTGGAGACAGGTTCTAGCGGTATCCTCGATGGGACGCCACACGAGGAGGGAACCTGGTCGATTCAGTTGACAGCCTCGGATGCGCATCGAGTGGACCGTACGACCTACGCGACCCTGGTCCTCACCGTAGTACCGAATCCAAATCAACCTCCGACTCTCACCCTGCAGCCTCGGAGCATCACGGTGACGAATGGTTCGAGCGCGCTTTTGAATGCGGTGGCATCTAGGGTGAGTGCTCTTGGGTATCAGTGGCTTTTCAACGAAGTGGCCCTCCCCGGTGCCAATACTTCCGCGCTAGCCTTTCCGTTTGTCTCGTTCACCAACGCGGGGAGCTACCGCGTCATCGCAAAAAACAACTTCGGGTCCGTGACCAGCGCTGTGGCGAAGGTCACCGTCTTGGCATCCCAAGAGATCGTTCTCGCGGTTGGGTCCGTCTCAGCCGTTGCAGGGAGTCTGACATTTCAGGTCACGGGTCCTCCTCTGGCCGATTACATCATTTCTGTCTCGCCTGATTTGGTCCGGTGGACGCCTGTTCTGACGAACAGAGTCACCCAGGGAGTGCTGCAGTTTCAGGAGGCCTTGGAGTCCGCCCGGTCGGCGCGGTTCTATCGCGCATCCCTTGCGAACTGAGGTCAGGAGAGCTGGGTTGAGCGGCCTCAGTATGGGCCGCATGCTCCGCGCGGCGGTCTGCATGAATCCACTCACGCCTGCGAGTGAGATCGCGACCCGGGTTTTGGAGGATTCTTCCTGAATCGTTCTCTTCAGCCCTCCGTCAAGACTACCGTGGACGTCTGGTCGGCTGACGTGCGAGTCTTGCCAGCGATCTTTAGAGCAGGCTGTTTGAGATATTTTTATGAGTCACCATGCCCCCAATCTGGAACATCTGGCCCTCACTCGACGTGAGTTTCTCACCCGTTGTGGGATGGGGATGGGGGCCCTCGGGCTTACCGGACTGATGGGTGGCCTTGGTGGCAGCGCCCAGGCGCAGGAAGGAATCGCTTCGCCGCTTGCTCTGAAGCAGTCCCAGTTCCTCGGCAAGGCCAAGCGGGTGATCCACATCTTCGCCAATGGCGGGCCATCGCATGTGGACACGTTCGACCCCAAGCCCGCGCTTGCGGAGTACGCGGGGAAGCTGCTTCCGGTGAAGAATCTCGCGACGGAGCGCAAGACTGGCGCGGCATTTCCCTCTCCCTTCAAGTTTAAGAAATACGGGCAGAGCGGCATCGAGGTGAGTGAGCTTTTTGCCAACGTGGCGGAGAGCATCGACGATATCGCGGTGATCCGCTCGATGCATGCGGACGTTCCGAATCACGAGCCGAGCCTTCTGCTGATGAACTGCGGCGAAGCGCGTCAGGTTCGACCGAGCATGGGATCGTGGGTGACCTATGGACTGGGAAGTGACAATCAAAATCTCCCCGGCTTCATCTCGATGTGCCCCGGGGGCTATCCCATCCAAGAATCTCAGAACTGGCAGGCGGGCTTCCTGCCGGGTGCGTATCAAGGCACCTATATCAACACCGAGCACACCAAGATCGAGAAGCTGATCGAGCACATCCGCAATAACAGCGTTTCGCTTCCGGATCAACGCCAGCAGATCGATCTGCTCCAGCAGCTCAATCGCAGGCATCAGGAAAAACGCCATCAGGATGGTCAGCTTGAGTCACGGATTCAGTCCTTCGAACTCGCTTACCGGATGCAAATGGACGCGAGCGATGCCTTTGACATCAGCCGCGAGCCTGAGTCGATCCGCAAGATGTACGGCGAGGGAACCCAAGCTCGGCAGATCTTGATCGCGCGTCGGCTGGTGGAACGCGGAGTGCGCTTTGTTCAGGTCTGGCACGGCGCAGGGCAGCCCTGGGACAATCACGACGATATCGAAACGGGGCACCGGAACCTCGCTCGTCAGTGTGATCAAGCCATCGGCGCGCTGCTGAAAGATTTGAAACAGCGCGGCATGCTTGAGGACACTCTGGTGATCTGGGGCGGGGAGTTCGGTCGCACTCCCACGGTGGAGCTTCCGCAGCCAGGTGCGAATGCAGGCAAGATCAATGGGCGCGATCACAATCATCACGGCTTCTCCATGTGGATGGCCGGCGGGGGCGTGCGCGGAGGCTATGTTCACGGGTCCACTGACGAGTTTGGGTTTGCGGCCGCAGAGAAGAAAGTGCATGTGCATGATATTCACGCCACCATTCTCCAGTTGCTCGGCTTCGATCATGAGAAATTCACCTTCCGCATGGCAGGACGGGATTATCGGCTGACCGACGTCCATGGCGAAGTGGTGAAAGAATTGATCGCTTGAGGGTGATCACGGACAGGGTGTCGTGACGAAGGGCGCAAGCAGCCTGTCACTCGATTTTTTTTC
>JAYTTC010000763.1:0-3300 GCA_043745255.1 Verrucomicrobiales bacterium | reverse complement strand
GATTTACCACGCACTCACCCAGGATCTGTCCCCGGATCATCAGGGAAAAGTGACCGGAATCGCGAGCGTCGCGGCTTGGGCTTTCGCGCCTCCGCTGCAAAGTCTGTTTGGAAGACTCATCGATCGTACTGGATCATTCGATCTCGGTCTCGCGATCGCGGGGAGCCTGCCAGCAATCGCGCTGATCGCGCTCTGGTGGCTCTGGAAGGAGCCGCAGAGTGCGCGGAGGGGGGATGGGTTTTAATCCGCAGATGGCACCGGAAAAACCTGTAGCTTCTTCGTCCCCTCCTTCATCTGAGATCATCTGGGTCCTCTGTGGATGAACAACTCAGTATCTGATTTGCGCTGGAGGAGGTTGGCGGCGTTCTCGCGAGACGCCATTAGCCGTTGCTTGTTTTCTGCGAATGACTTTGCGTTCACAACCGTCCATAGAGCGAGCTCATGCCAAAACACTCTCCGCTGAACCCCTCTGAGTCGCGCCACTGGACGCGCCGTCGTTTCCTTGCCGCTTCCGCCAGCGCGGCGGCCGTGTCGGCTGTTGCTGCACTGGGCTCGGCTTGTTACGGACCTCATGTCCGCACCGATGCCAAAACCACGCGACGCAAAAAAATAGCGCTCATCATCAGCGAAGTGAGGAAAATGTCGCATGGGCAGCATTTCCTCGATCGCTTCCTCGAGGGATACGGATGGGAAGGAAAGCATCACCATCCGCCCTTTGAAGTGGCGGCTCTCTACGCCGATCAGTTTCCTGAGGGAGACCTCGCACGGGAGCGAGCCAAGCGATTCGGCGTGCCGCTGTATTCGTCGGTTGAGGAGGCTCTCACCTGTGGCGGATCAAAACTGGCGGTGGACGGCGTGGTCATGGTGCTGGAGCATGGGAAGTATCCGGACAATGACCGTGGGCAGAGGCTCTATCCGCGTTATCCCTTTTTCAAACGTGTGGTGCGGACCTTCGAAGCCAGTGGACGGGCTGTTCCGGTATTCAACGACAAGCATCTCTCCACTCAGTGGAGCGAGTGCGCGGAGATGGTCGCAGATTCGCATCGGCTGGGGTTTCCATTTCTTGCCGGATCGTCGCTCCCGGTCACCTGGAGAATTCCAAATCTTGAGCTCCCCATCCACCTTCCGCTGACCGAGAGCGTCTGTGCCTGTTACGGTGGGGTGGATTCCTACGACTTCCACGGGCTCGAAACCGCCCAGTGCATGTCAGAACGGCGACTCGGAGGCGAGGTCGGAATCCGTTCGGTGCAGGCGCTGAAGGGACCCAAACTCTGGGCCGCCGTTCGCGAACGAGCCACGACGCGTCGGTTGCTTCTGGCGGCGATCTCGCGAAGCCACTCCTGTCGCACGCCGGCCGGATTTACCGTCATGCCTCCTGGAATCGACTGGATGCAGGAGCTATGCCCGAACGCGATCGGCTACTTCATCGAGCATCGCGATGGTTTTCTCACCACAATGTTTTTGTTAAGCGGATTGGTGGAAGATTTCACCTATGCCGGGCTGATCGGAAAGACCAATCAGGTCCTTTCCTGTCAGATGTATCTCCCCATGCCAATGCAACGAACCACGCTCGCCGATTTCTTCAATCCGCTGGTGAACAATATCGAAACCATGTTCCTCACCGGCAAGGCACCGTATCCGGTGGAGCGCACATTGCTGACCTCAGGGATGACGCTGTTCAACGTGGAATCGCTCCATCGGGGACAGGAGAAGGTTCTCACACCGGAAATGAACGTCGTGTATCAGGCTCCCCTTCATTCCCATCACTGGCGCGCGTAATGAAATCCTCCCCCCGAAAAATCACGTTTCTCGCCGAAGAGTTCGCACTCTCGTCCCCAACCCAGCAGCTGCTCGATCGATTTCTACTGGGCTATCCTGTGGACGGAGCATTTCATCGAATGGAGAACTGCGAGATCGCGCTGCATCTTGCCGTCCCTTCGTCGAATCATAGCTTGCTCGAAGCGCGCCGATCCATGGGACTTAAGATGTATCCCGAATTCCACGAGGCTCTTCATGAGGCGGAGGCTGCAATCGTCGTGCCTCGCGGTGACGGCGCTCAAGCGACGGAGTCGCTGGTTCGCGCTGCCGTTGAGAACATCGCCCCGGGAGGTACCTGCTTTGTGCACGGCGTTCTCGCGAACGGCACAGAGATGGCCAAATCTCTTACAGCCCTCGCCGAGTCCCGTCGGGTCTCCCTGCTGGCTGGCACGCCCACCAGCGTGACCTGGCGACTTCCTGAGATTTCTGTGCCGCATGGCGCGCGAGTGAGCGATTCACTGATCGTAGTGCAAGGTACTTTTCCATTTGCGGAGATGCACGCACTGGAAGGCTTGTTGCCCTTCCTAGAATCCCGGCGTGGAGGCGAGTCGGGCGTGCGGAGCGTGCGACTTTGGGAAGGAGACGAGGTCTGGCGAGCGAGGGATCGCAGGGATTGGCCACAGGACTTGATGGCTGCCGCACTCTCGCGATCCGACACCCCGCTTGGAGATCCTGTCTTGGACGGAAGGACGCAGGATCTGGTTGGGCTGGGACTCGTGTCGAAGCTCGCGCAAGAGCCTCGCTGCTGGAGTCTGACTCATCAGGACGGGATCCGCTCGACGCTGCTCGTACTGAACGGTGTCGTGAAGGATTTCAATGTCGCGATGCGAATAGAGTCCGATCGAGTTCTGAGCACGCAATTGTTTCGTCCGCCCACGCAGGCCGAATCGCACTACGATCGCTTGGCATCCGCGATCGAAGGCTTCGTGCGAGGAGAAAAGTCGTGGTCGCTGAAGCGAAATCTATTGATCGTGGACCTCCTCGCCCAGTTCCGATCCACGAAGTCCTGACGACAGACTCGCGCCCCAGTGGGATCTCGAGAGCAATGCTATCGCGGGAGGAACTTGATCCGCTCGATCGGGAAGAAACCCGCTCGCTCACCGGCTGGGAGTCCATCGTATTCCTCACTGCACTTCCCACCCTCCGATCGTCCAGACCTGCGCACAACCCATCCCGATCGAAGCCTTCGAAGGCCAATATACAAGGTAGTGTGAAATCACCCGTCGGTGAACCCACAAACCGCCCACTGGCGTCGTAACCGTGCGACGCCAGTGCGGTGCTCGGAGGAACAGGCCGCGAGTCACTCACGATGTACGATGCGAGTTCGGCCGCAGTGGCATGCGATGTCAAATCAGCCGGGTTTACGACAGGATCGTGGCCGCGTTACCCCCGCAGTTCGGACGGGTTACGATACCAACGAGGGCTCTTTACGATCGGAGCGAGGCTCGACAAGTGCGACACGAAAACACCCATTCGGCTCGT
>JAYTTC010000762.1:0-3317 GCA_043745255.1 Verrucomicrobiales bacterium | reverse complement strand
GAATCCTGGAGCGACTCCCGCTCTTTATCGTCGAGCTTGCTGCCGAAATGCTCCAGCAAGTTCTGTGTCTCCTCTCCAATAAAGGGTTGCCAGCCGTTTGGGTCACTGGCTGGAGGCGTAAGATGGATGATTTCGGGTGGAGAACTCATGGCACGACTGAGGTTGAACTGAGCGCGGAGGTAAGAAGTTCATTCACATTGTGTCGGATCGCCCCGGTGTTCTTGTGGCCTTGATCGCGAGCCACGAACTCCGCGATCGCCATAGCTGCCGCGAGGCGCAGCAGAGGTTCGATCTGTTCGGAATCGCTGCCGGCAAACCGCTCCATGAATGGATGGGCACAGTTCACACGAATCTTGAGCACCCGCCTCCGATCCACCCGGCGGTTGTCGCCGAGATCAAGCCAGGTTCCAATCGCCGGATCGTTCGCCAGTTCGATGGTCACGTCCCACTGCTGGTCCTTGAACTCCAGAAGGAACTGTTTGCTGGCTGCGGTCTCAGCAGCGGGCGGCAGGCTCTCCGGGGCCGTTTCATTGAGGCGTGAATCCTGCCGTTGCTGTTCGATAACTGGTGCCGCTTTGGCCTGTAGCACCGCAGCCGTGGAGGAGACCGCAGACTGCGCTCCACGCCGGATGTCGGATGTACGAGGGCGGACCCGATGCTCCTTTGCCTTAGTGAGTATCGGCAGCGGCTCCTTGTCGATCCCTACCTTGAGCTTCTGTTGGAACTCGTATTCCAGTTCCTCCCATTGGAAACCATCCTTTGTGTGACTGACCCCGAACCCCTCAAGATGCAGTTCCCCAAAAACACGCTGGTACCGGTGATCGTTTGCCTGGCCGAAGATGCCTTCCGGACGGTATCCTTCGTCGGCACTGCCGACGATCAGACGATTTCTACGAAACAGCGCCAAGCCCGCCTCTGCCAGACTGCCCTCCTCCCGAATCGTCACGAATCCACGTCGACAGATGCCGACTGGACCGTGGCGCTTGCACTCCCTCATTGGAAAAGCGACCTTACCCGCATGAACACAATTGGTAAGAAAGGCTGCATTTTGGCCGACCGGCAATTCTGGAGGCTAGCCGACGATATGTCCAAGGCAGCGCTCATAGATCTCGTACACGACTACATCGTTCGTTCCCTGGGAGAGACATCCTCTTCGGAGGAGCGAGTGAACGAGCTGAGGGCCGCCGCAAACATCGTATTGAGCCACCGGAAGGACCGCGTTTTGAAGTAGGCTCCGTCAGTAGCCGAGCAAGATTATTCCCTTGAGCGGCAAATCCAATCGGCTGCTGATGTAGAGTGTTTCGAGGAATGCATGGATCCGCGAGAAGTCACCGCCACCGCGGTAGTCGTTTCGGACGGCGAGAACCAGATACTCAACACCGTGCATCATGGCTGCCTGAAAAATGTCTTTGAGAAAGGCATTGTTCACGAGTGCTCGTCCGGCTTCTACCTCCAGCACGATACGCCCGTCCCCGCTCAGCGCATCGGCGTCGAAATGTTTGTCGATGCGGTTGTTGAGGCCAAACAACACTGGAACGGGAATTTTCTCAGCTCTCAACTTGCCGGCTTCAACTTGGAAGCCCAGCGCCTCCAATCCGGGACGGAGATGTTTCAGAACTCCATCGCTACTTAGTGTGTTCTCGGGTGATTTGATTGCCTCGTACACAGCTTGGAAGCAGCCAACGATAGCCTTTAGTTCAGGAGTGAGACCGACGGAACGAGGGAAGAGCTGATATTGAAGCATGGCTGGCTAGGTTTACGCTGCACATCGTCCGATGTTCTCGTTGGACTCTATGCGCGGGGCTTTGAACACTCGCGTGTCCGTTTCCGGCAGATGAGCCAGGCAATCCAATGACTGGAGCCGCGCACACTCACGCGCTGTCATGTAGCGTCCTTCCCAGCCGATGATGGGCACTTGGGTAGTGGTCATGGCCACGAGTGAAGGACTGGTATCGGGACGCTTAACGCGGACTCCCGAGGCACGGAACTGAATTACCAGCTTCCACACATCCCGAGGCTCCCCCTGACAGTTCCATTCAAACTTTTGCAGCGACGGCGGGAACTCCAGTATCTTCGGCATCCAATCCACCAACCGAGCCTTGTGCTTCTGATAAAAGGCCCGGTTCGCCCGGATGAAATGCTGCTTCCATAGCGGGAACTGCTCCTGCGGCGTGCGTCCGTGGGAGGGCAGGCCAGTGAACGGATTCGGAAAAGCCTTCGCGCTCAGTTTGGCCCCATGACACCCGCGGTAGATTCTCAGCCCCCCCGCACCGATGGCGTGTGGCGTTGATTCCTCGAACGGATAGGCCGCCCCGAATTCCATGGACCAAATAGGCCATGATGGCAGCGGTTCATCTTGCGGAATGCGATCCAGGAATTCCTGCCACGTCTCAAGACATTGCACGACCTGGCTGCTGAGTTGCCTGGCACTGGCGGGCCGACGATCAAGAATGGCCCGCAGCGAGGGCTTCGGGTTTTCTGGACGCTGAGGCCACTCGAAGCCCCCCAATGACTTTCGCCTGGCAACAATCAAAATGCGTTGGCGAATTTGCGGAATCCCGAATTCGTGAGGGGAATACTGATCAGCATCTGTCGCGTAACCCAACTCTTTGAGGCGGTCGTAGATAATCTGCCACGTCCGGCCCTCATTGTGACGCTTCAAGTTGGGTGCGTTTTCCAGAATGACGAATTCGGGTCTGTGGTGTGCCACAATCCGAGCCACCTCATCAAAGAGGGTTCCATTCCGAATGCAGTCAAATCCATCTTGCGCCCCCGCCTTTGAAAATGGCTGACACGGGAAGCCCGCGCAAAGTATGTCGTGCGCCGGAATCTCGGCATTTCTCACCTCCCGCAAGTCCCCTGCGGGAGCGATCCCGAAGTTCTTCTTGTACACGGCCCGAAGGCCCTCATCCAATTCGCAGGCGAATACACATCGGTGACCGATAGCGGTCAGGCCAACGTGGAATCCCCCCAACCCTGCGAACAAATCTATGAATCTCATTTATGTTGTGGCGATGTGACCGGCTTCTTGGAACATTCAACCCCGCTTGTTGCCACTGGCCTTGGGAAATTCATCCCAGGTGCGGCCATTGATTTCGCGACCGTGGCGGCTTTTCTGGACGCCGCCCGATTGTTTGAAGAAGAACGGGACTTTGGCGGTGCGGCATTGTTGTTGGATGGTGGTGACCCATTCCTCCTTGAGCGGACGGGCACCGGGGACGCTTTCGCCGCCGATGATGACGCGCGACCCGCTAAGTTACCGCGATCCCGGCGCGGTCCGCAGGGCTTCCAGAAATACGAGCGGGCGGCAGGTGACG
>JAYTTC010000761.1:0-3326 GCA_043745255.1 Verrucomicrobiales bacterium | reverse complement strand
GCCGCGGCAACGTGGTTCTGGCCAGCAACACGGTCTACTCAAGCACTGGATTCTTCACCTTCAACTCCACCAACAAGCTCACCAACTTCACCTACCGGGTCATCGTGAGAAATCTCGCCTACGGCGGAACGAACATCGGCCCTGCGGCAGTCGTGACAACTTTGGTAGACACCGACCACGATGGATTGCCGGACAGTTGGGAGGCGCTGTTCGGATTGGACAGCAATCTTTCGGCGGATGCCGCTCGGGATGAGGATCTCGACGGAATGAGCAACGGACAGGAATATGTGGCAGGCACAAACCCGCTCGATCCGCTCAGCGTCCTGAAACTTGATGTGAAGGAATCGTCGGGCGGAGTGGCTCTTCAGTTCACGGCGATTTCCAATCGCACCTACAGCGTACAGTTTAAGGATTCGTTGGAAGCCGCCACTTGGAGCAAGTTGTCGGATGTGGTCGCCGTTCCGCAAACTATCACGGCCATGGTGCCTGATGTGGGAACTAGCAGCAACCGATTCTATCGAGTGGTAACACCGCGTACGCCCTAGGTGGGCATGCGTGACGCAACGATCTCACAGAGCCTTTGCGATCGCTGGCCCCCTTTGGGCCTTGTGTCCCCACGCGGCGTGATTCCCTATCCGGATCACGCTCCGCAATTCTCCGAACAGAAACCGCAGCAGTCTCCCTATTTCTAGGGGATTTTGCGGCATTTTTTCCCATACATTCCCTATTACTAGCGATTGCTGAAGCAGGATCCTTTGCGACTATGGGTCCCCGTGGGGGATGGAATGGATGATGTCACCCAAGACGCGAGGGCACGAGGAGGGCGGAGTTGGAGTGCTAACACCGTAAGTGGGTAAGAGTCCAAACCGGCTTTCGTGCCTTCGCGCCTTGGGCGATAGGGTGATCTTGCATGTTTGTCAGAATTTTTTCCTGCGGCGAGCGTCTGCTATCCCAGCGTTCTTTATGAATACCCTTCGCTCCCCTTCGTTAACTCGGACTTGTTCCGCAGTTTGTTGCTTTTTCCTTCTTTTCTCACGATGGGTTGATGCCAGGGAGTTCATTGTCGATTCTTCCTTCCCCGGTTCGGGTAAAGGAACTGCCGAAGAACCCTACGTGCGTATCGGAGACGCGCTTCGACTGGGCGGAGCGATACCGGGGGATGTCATCACGATTCGGAAAGGGGTCTATCGCGAGACGATTGTGATTCCTAAGAAAGAAGCGTTTCGGAGTCCTAACCCGAGCGCGAGGCAGGCCGGTCCCAAGCTGATTCTGCAGCCCGCGCCCGGTGCTGCTGTGATCGTAAAGGGCTCGGATCTGGTCCCCGCCGGAGGTGGATCATGGGTGGAAGCGACGCCTGCAGAACTGATGGGTCTTGCTCAGGCTGCGGGAACACCCAAGTTGTATCGCTACACCGGCAAGCTCCCGGTGAACCCGCAGCAGGTTTTCGTGCACCCACGCGGAGTGAATCCCAATGATGCCACCTATGCGCACAGCAACGTGGGGATTTCACTCACCAAGCTAGGGTACCCCACGGCTTACATGACTCGCTGGAGGGGGAATGCTGCGCAACAACTCCCAACGATTTTTTATCCGGTGGAAGGGCCGTTGGAGGAAACCGCTCCCGACTCGGGGTTCGACAACGGAAACAAAAGCCTCCGCTACATGCTAGGAGCGGGCGGCCGCGTGGCAACGGGCACGTTTTACGTCAAGGAAAGCGGGCGAGCTCTGCCGCAAGAGGGCGCGCGATCCCGCCTCGCTATTGCCGTGGATTCTCGCGCTCTATTCATCCGTCTCGGATCGCTTGAGAATCCCAACGACCTGAATATCGAGATCAGCATTCGGCCTCAGCTCTTGAAAATGCAGGATGATTCATTCGAGGGCAGAGATTGTGGGAACCTTCATGTGAAGAACCTCCAGTTCATGCACAGCAGTACCACCATCCACACCGGCAATGTCACTTCGGCCATTGAGAGCGGGCATTCCTCTATCTTCGAGGGTTGCCAGATCGAGTGGATGGATGCGATCGGGATCTGCGGATGGGACTTTTCGGTGATTACCGGGTGCACGCTGAACAACAATGGGAACTGCGGGTATTCGAATGGAGGTGCCTGTCTTGGGCTGGTGGTGTCTGGATGCAAGATCCTGACGAATACGTATCGACCCTTCTACCTGGGACACCATGCCGGGGGGCTCAAAGTGCATCCGAACCTGGATCATCATGATCGAATGGAGATCTTGGTGGAGAACTGTGAGGTGGTGGGAAACAACGGGGCAGGGCTTTGGATCGACCACGCCTCCGAGTTGCGCGAGACAAAACCCTATCAAAAGATTCTGCGAAACAACTTTGTTCACGACAACACGCTCCACGGTATCTGGTGTGAAAAGAGTCAGAACGCCTTGATCTATGGAAATGTCGTGGATCAGAACGTTCGTTACGGCATTTTCATCGATGGATGTCGCGACTTCTGGATCTTCAACAATACCGTGCTCCGCACCCGCCCGGTTGAGGACCCTCGAAAAGCCGAGCGCGATGATGAGTCGGCCGGCATCTCTATCTATGGGCTGCGTCGCACGACTCAGTACGAGAAGGATCACGGTTTGAAGAATAAGCAGTACTGGCCCTCCGAGCGGAATCGAGTGTTGAATAACATCATTACGCTCAATCACACTCAAATGCAGTTGCGGATGTTCTACAACGACGCGGATTTCGGGACCTCGGACAATCTCTCCGATTACAACTGCTTGTGGAAAGGGGAGGATGCGGCATGGAAGGGACCCTTCCCACGGACTTTGGTTGGCCTGACATTCATGCACCGAGGGAAACAAGGTCAGGACTTGGGCGGGCCTATTTTCTTCTTTGAAGATCCTAAAGGGCCGGGGGTTTCGATATCACCTCATGAGCTTTGTCCGATGGGTGTCGAGTGTCCTCCCAAGTGGGGTAATGGAGTGGTTCGGTTCGATCAGCACAGTGTGGTCGGAGACCCGGGATTCATCGCTGCCCGAGGCTCAGTTTCGAACTATCATCTCATCACTTCCAGTCCGGCGATCGATCGGGGCGCGGCGGTGTTTCAGCAACTCGGGATCGAGATGACAGACCTGTATGGCGTTCGACGTCCGCAGCATGGCTTGCTCGACATAGGAGCCGTTGAGGCTGTTGTCAGTCGATAGCCCTAGCAGGCCGTCGGACTTAGAATGTCGTTTCCCAGGGTGCCCGCCAGGGCTAATGTTTGGATCCAGGGTTTTCTGGACGTCGGCCTGCTAGAACCAAAATCCGGCTGCCGGATTTTGGGGAAACTCCATCTGACTCTTCAAAACCGGCCCATTCC
>JAYTTC010000760.1:0-12459 GCA_043745255.1 Verrucomicrobiales bacterium | reverse complement strand
CCGCTAGCCCGCCCGCAGCTCATCATCAATCTGCTCAGCGTCATGCTCTATGCCGGGGCAGGGATTTTGGACGTCTCAAACAACTACGCGGCACCCGTCGCGGGCGAGAGTAGCATTTCCACGTCGCTCATCTATAAACCGACCTCCAACAGCCCCACCGAGCCCTTCTTGCTTCGCATCGCCCTGCTACTGCTGCTCACGTTTTGTTGCTACGGACTGCAGGCGCTCCTCGAGAAGCAGCGTCAGACAGAGGAGGATGCTCAACAGCTCAACATGCGGCAGCAGCAGTTGGACGTCGCCGCTCGCCTCGCCGCGCAGATCGCTCACCAGATCAAGAATCCTCTAGGCATCATCAACACCACCATCTTCAACCTCGAAAGAAGCCTCCGAACTGGGAAGAAAGAAGCCGCTGAAAACCAGCTCGAGATGATCCGGGAGGAGGTCAGCCGTGCCGATCAAGTGGTCACGCGCTTAATGGGATACGCTCAGCTTAAAGAAGGACGAGTGGAAAAGTTGGATGTCGCGGAGGAGATCGATCGAGTGCTGGCTGAGGTATTTCCCAAAGCTGCCAAATACGCGACCACGGTCGTGCGCGACGTCGCCCCCGACTTGCCCAGCCTCTGGATGCAACGCCAGCATCTCGGGGATATCTTTCACAACATCCTGGTGAACTCGCGGGAAGCGATGTTTGGACAGGGTGAGATCCGCGTCTCGGCGCAGCGGGGTCAGAATGGCAGTGTGCAGGTGATTCTTTCTGACAATGGCCCCGGGATCCCGCCGGAACGAGTCAACCAGATCTTCCAACCCTATTTCACCACCAAGGAGAAAGGCAGCGGACTCGGTCTAGCCATTGTGAAGCAAAATATGAGCCTGTATGGCGGGACGGTCCGAGTCGAGTCCCAGCCCGGGCAAGGCGCTCGCTTCATCCTTATCTTTCCGACTCGAGCCCTGACCAAGTGGAATCCATGAGCGCACCTTCCGTTCCAATCCTGGTGGTCGATGACGAGAAGAACATGCGCGCATCGCTGCGCGATCTGCTCGAAGGCGAAGGATACGAGGTTCGAACCATCGAGAGCGCCGAGGCGGCGCTGGAGCTACTCTCGAAGGAGCGTTTTTTTCTGAGCATCCTCGATGGTCAGCTTGGGGGAATGTCGGGCTACGAGCTTCTCGGTCGCATTCGAAGAGAATGGCCTCAGATGATGGTGCTCATGATCACCGCCTATGCCACGCCGACGCTGGCGGTGGAGGCGATCAAAGCCGGGGCCAAGGATTATCTCTCCAAGCCGTACGCTCCGGAACAGCTGCTTCATTCCGTGGCCGAGTGCGCCCGGATTTTTCAACTTCAGGAGGAGAACGCCTCCCTTCGAGCCCGAACTCGGGAGTCGTTCAGCGTAGACAACATCGTCGGCGAGTCACCCAAGATCCGGGAACTCCGCCGACTGATCCAGGTGATCGCCCCCTCCAACGCCACCGTGCTCATCCTTGGAGAAAGCGGAACAGGCAAGGAGCTCATCGCGGGTGCCATCCATGGCCTGAGCGCACGACGAGACAAGCCTTACGTTAGGATCAACTGCGCCGCGATTCCGGAAGCGCTACTCGAGAGCGAACTCTTCGGTCACGAGAAGGGCGCGTTCACGGGTGCCATACGACTGAAGCTGGGTCGAGTGGAGGAAGCGGACGGCGGAACCATTTTTCTGGACGAGATCGGCGACATGAGCCGTCCGCTCCAGGCCAAACTGCTGCGGTTTCTGGAAAATGGCAGCTTCAGTCGGGTGGGCGGCAACGAGGAGTTGAAAGTAGAAGTTCGGCTGATTGCCGCAACCAACCGGGACATCGTTCAAGCCATCAAGGAGCACGAATTTCGCGAGGACCTATTCCATCGACTCAACGTGATGCAGCTCACGCCTCCCCCCCTCCGAAGCCGGGGAAATGACATCGTGCTGCTGGCGGAACACTTCCTGAGACACTTCAGCACGTCCATGGGACGAAACCTGAGGGCTCTTAACCCAGCGACCAAGCAAAAGCTCCTCAGCCATCATTGGCCTGGAAATGTACGCGAGCTCAGGAACGCCATCGAGCGGGCGGTAATTCTGGAACCTAGCAACGAGGTGCAACCGCAGAGCCTGCCAGACTTCCACGTGGAAGCCCTACTGCGAAAGGGAGATCTGCCGATAATCAACGGCTCGCAATCGTTGGATGACATGTTGGCGACGTTCGAACGCGAGATCATCCAGCAGGCGATGTCGCAAAATAATGACTCTTTGACCCGGACGGCAGAGCAGCTCAAGATTACCCGTCACGCTTTGCGTTACCGTATGCAGCGTCTGAATGTTCATGGCGGGCAGGATGTCGGGGATGAAGCTCCTTCGTCCCGCGCCGATAATCCCTCTGAATGAAAACGATTGTTCTCATGGCAGATACCAGCGCGGATTCTTCGAGGCCCTCGACGCCGTCGGCTCCGGCACAGCATACAAAGCCGGGATCCATCGAGGCTCCGCCGCCCCCTGCTCTGCTTTGGAGTCCTTTCCGCGGAACCCTCGGAGCACCCACCGAGATCTTCGCCCTGCTCATCGTGGTATTTTCCCTCGCCGCGATCCTATTTGGCTGGGCCTTGTTCTTCCGACGTCGCTCCTCTCGGAGCGCGCTGGGCGGACGCAATAGCGGCGTGCTCTATGAAGGCAGCGACCGGCCATCGGGGGGGCGTCGTCGTCATTCGGGCCATCCGGAGACCCTCCGACGCAACCCCACGTTGAAAGAGCGAGGAGGTCTCCCTCCCCCTCGCGAAGAAGATCCGCCCACAACGCAGCAAGCCCCACCGGGGCCCAAATCTTAAGCATGGAGCAGAGCCGCAACATCACTCAGAAAAGCGCTTCAAACCTCGCGCTCGCTTTTGTGTTGCTCCCAAGAGCCAAGCGGGACGGCATGTCCGCCCTCTACGCGTTCTGCAGGGAAGTGGACGACGTCGCGGACGCGGATTCGGTGCCTGAGTCGGTGCGTCGCACTCAGCTCGCGGCTTGGCGGGAGGATGTGGCGCTGGCCTGCTCCCCGGGAGGCAAACCGCGCTTCGGTGTCAACCAAGAGCTCCAAAACGTCATCGCTAACTACCGCCTGCCTTTCCCGCTCTTTGATGAACTCATACGCGGCTGCGAGATGGACCTGGATGTCAAACGTTACGCCACCTTCGCAGATCTGGAGCTCTACTGCTATCGCGTGGCGTCGGTGGTGGGACTGCTAAGCATCGAAGTTTTCGGGTACCGGAATCCGCGCTGCCGCGACTACGCCCTTTACCTGGGAAAAGCACTCCAGCTCACGAACATTCTGAGGGATGTCAGGAGCGACGCCGAGCGCGGACGAATCTACCTGCCGACGGAGGAGCTGGCGCGATTTGGTGTCACCGAGGAGGAGATTCTAAGATTCCAGTATTCGGATCGGTTCGAACGCCTGGCCGAGAGCATCGCCGCGCGAGCTCGTCAGTTCTATCAGCTCGCACTGGAGTCGCTCCCGATCGAAGACCGTCAATCGATGGTCGCAGCGGAGCTGATGGGATCGGTCTACTGGAGACTGCTCCGCAAACTCGAGTCGAAACGCTTCGACGTGCTAGGACCGGAGCCGACACGGCTCAACAAATTTCAAAAGCTCCATCTTATCGCCCGCACCTGGTGGCGCGGCGTCTCCGGCCGAATGGTTCCAAATTACGGCATCTAGCAGGCGGTAGGACTTCGAACATCCATTCGCGACTGAGCCAATGTCTGACGGGCTGCTAGCTGGGTCGGCCGAACGGCCCTGAGACGCCACGGTTCAGCAGCTCCCTTGCGAAGCCCCGCGCCTCCTCCACCAAGGCCAGATCGAAGCGGAGATCGGCAAATTTAAAGTCAGGTATGCCGCTTTGCTCGCGACCAATCAGCTCGCCAGGACCGCGCAGTTTCAAGTCTGCCTCGGCGATTCGAAATCCATCGCTGCTCTGCTCTAGAATTCCGAGTCGCTCTTTCGATTCCTCCGTTTCGAGATCCGCCACCAGGATGCAGTAAGAGGTGTGAGGTCCTCGTCCAATCCGTCCGCGGAGTTGATGCAGCTGGGCCAGTCCGAACTGCTCGGCATTTTCGACCACCATCACGCTGGCGTTCGCCACATCGATTCCCACCTCGATCACGCTGGTGGCCACCAGAACCCGGATCCGCTGCTCGCGAAACCCTGTCACCATAGCCTGTTTCTCCTCCGCGCTCAGTCGTCCGTGCAGCAATCCCACCTCAAACGGGGCGAAGATCTCCCTAAGCTTGAGAAACTGTTCCTTCACGGCCTTCATCCCCGGTTTGCCGGCCTCCTCAACGCGCGGGTAGACCACGTAAGCCTGCCGGCCATCCTCGAGCTTTTTTCGGACAAACTCCCATACCTTGGGAAGGCGTGCCGTCTGTCTCACGAAAGTACGAAGTGTTCCGCGTCCGCCGGGAGATTGCTGAATCACAGACAGGTCCAGATCCCCGTAGAGTGTGAGACCGAGGGTTCGCGGGATGGGTGTGGCGGTCATCACCAGGAGATGAGGATATCGCCCTTTCTTCAAGAGCGCCTCACGCTGGGCGACGCCGAACTTGTGCTGCTCGTCGATAATCACCAACCCCAGATGGGAGATGGAAAACGTTTCCTCCACCAGCGCATGGGTTCCGATGATGAGCTGGGGTTGATCGGTAGCGCCCGGAAACGCAGTCTTTCGGCTCCCTGTCTGTGAGGTCACACGGATCGGAGTGCCGGCCAACCATCGCTGAAAGTTTTGATGGTGTTGTTCTGCGAGAATTTCAGTGGGTGCCATCAGGGCCACCGAATAGCCACTTTCAAGTGCCATGAGGGCGGCGCAGGCAGCCACCACCGTCTTGCCGCAGCCCACATCTCCCTGCAATAGACGACGCATCGGGTATTTCCCGCCGAGATCACGCCGGATCTCCCGGAGCACCTGCGTCTGCCCGTCCGTCAGGGTGAAACCCAGTCGATGGAGGAACGGCTTGATGAGATGGTTGTCCCCCGCGCACGGAAGCCCCTTCGACAGCGCCTCCAAGTTTCGCCGACGTCGCTGGAGTGCAATCTGGAGGGCTATGAACTCATCCAGAGCCAGTCGTTCGCGGGCTTGTCGAAAGGCATCCATCGTTTCAGGAAAGTGCGTCTGCCGCACCGCCTCCACGATGGACGGCCTCCCCTTGAATTGGATTCCCGGCCAGGGTTCTGGGATCTGCTCCCCATACTCCACCAGCTTTTGCCAGATGAAATTCCGCAGCCAGCGTTGAGGAAGACCCTCGGTCAGCCGGTAGATGGGCACAATGCGGTTTACATGGATGTAGCTATCTACCCCCTCTTCCACCCCCTCGGTTTCCGGATGATCGATCGTGCGCGGTTTGAGGCTGACGGGCTTCCCGTAGACGAACACTTCCTCCCCCACGTGAAAGTAATTCTGCATGTAGGGGAGATTCCACCAGCGGCAGTGGAGGCGCGCGGTACCGTCATCGATCACAAGTTCAAAAACGCTGCGGGCACCGCGCTGAAACTTTTTGACCCCCATTGCCATCACACGACCACGCACCGTCGCCGGGCCATCCAGTGTAAGCTCACGAATAGGCAGTGAGTGTCGGCGATCCTCGTGTCGGCGGGGACGATGCAGGAACAGATCGTTCAAGGTCAGCAGCCCGATGCGGGCGAGCTGAGCCGAACGATCTGGTCCAATGCTACGGAACGCATCGAGACGCGTCTCGAGAATCTGATCCTTGAGTTCAGGCACAAAAGCGGTGCGTTTATAAACGCTGGCCAACCCCATGTCAGGTGAAACCGCACTCGACGGCAACCGGAGCCGTCATTAGCTTTGATCGCATGTTCGATTCGCTGACCAGCAAACTGCAGACCGTATTCCGCAATCTCCGCGGGCTGGGGAAGATTTCCGAGGACAACGTCGGCGAGTCCCTGCGCGAGGTGCGTATGGCATTGCTGGACGCGGATGTGAACTTCAAGGTGGTGAAGGAGTTCCTGGACAGGGTTAAAATCAAGTCACTGGGACAGGAAGTCATCGAAAGCGTTCATCCGGGCCAGCAGATCATCAAGATCATCCATGACGAACTGGTCTCACTGCTTGGATCCACCAACGCCGGACTGAATTTCGAGCACAAGCCAGGGGTGTTGATGATGGTCGGTCTTCATGGATCAGGGAAGACCACCTCCAGCGCCAAGCTGGCGCGCTGGCTGCAAAAACAGGACCGCAAGCCGTTGTTGGTCGGTGTCGATGTCTACCGGCCGGCGGCCATGGATCAACTGGAAAAGCTCGGTCAGCAGCTGAATGTGCCGGTGTTCATAAAACGTGGAGAGACCGATGTGCTCGCCATCGCACGGCTCGCTCAAGACCACGCACAGTCGCTGGGCTGTGACCTGCTCCTGTTTGACACCGCAGGCCGACTCCAGATCGACGAACCGTTGGTTCAGGAACTGGTCAGACTGCGAGACTTGGTCAAGCCGGACGAGATCCTCCTGGTGCTCGATGCCGCCACGGGACAAGAGGCGGTGAACGTCGCCACACATTTTGACCAGGCGCTCAATATTACCGGCTCGATCCTCACTCGGCTCGATGGCGACGCCCGCGGCGGTGCCGCGCTAAGCCTCAAGTCGGTCACCCAAAAGCCTATTAAGTTTGTTGGGACCGGTGAGAAACTTGAAGATTTCGAACCGTTCCATCCCGAACGAATGGCGTCGCGAATCCTGGGCATGGGCGACGTGGTCAGCCTAGTGGAGCGGGCGGCGGAGGCCGTCGACGTGGAGGATGCCAAACGCCTCGAGGAGAAAATGAAGAGGGGGCAGTTCTCCTTGGAGGACTTTCTCGATCAGCTCCGACAGATGAAAAAGCTCGGGCCGCTCGACAAGATTGTAGGGATGCTCCCGGGCGGGAGTGACATGCTGAAAGGCGCGGACCTTTCAAAACAGGAGAAGGAGTTCTCGCACATGGAGGCGATGATCTGCGCGATGACCCTGGAGGAACGCCGTCATCCCAATGTGTTGAACGCAAGTCGGCGAAAGCGGATCGCCAAAGGCACCGGCGTCACCGTCGCCGAGCTGAACACCATGCTGAATCGATTCAATCAGATGCAGCAAATGATGAAGAAGTTCAGCAAATTCCAGAAGATGTTCAGCCGCGGCGGTGGCGTTCCACCCCAGTTCATGCGTTAGCTCGGCGGCTAGATTCCGTTCCTGAGACAGTAAGCGGAATTGTCGACATACTTCTGGGCCCAATCTTTGAGGTGGGCTCTCTCCTCTGGAGTCAATGCTTTGACCACTTTTCCAGGCACTCCCATCACCAGCGACCCCGCTGGAATATGTTTTCCGGGTGGCACCAGAGAGTTGGCACCGATCAGGCATTGGTCCCCAATCACGGCGCCATCAAGCACCGTTGCACCCATTCCGATCAAACACTCGTTGCCAACCTTGCAAGCGTGGACGATTGCGCCATGTCCCACCGTGACGTAGTCCCCGATCAGACAGGGAAGATCATCCGCAAGGTGGATCACTGCATTGTCCTGTATGTTGGTGTGATGGCCCACAACGATGCGTTCTATATCCCCTCGAAGCACGGCGTTGTACCAGACACTGGAGTGATCCCCCAAAGTCACCGCCCCGATGACGATCGCCCCTCTCGCGATATACACTTCTCGTCCGCAAGTGGGTTGTTGTCGCAGGAACCGATCGAGTCGCGCCGTGACGTCAGACATAGGAATGGATGTAGACGAACTGCGCTGGATCTACAAGCAGGAGCCCGGCGAGATGACAAAAAAAGCCCCGCTCGAGTTCATCGAGCGGGGTTGTATCAACCAAACTAAAACGGACAAATCACCAACCGTGGTGGCCGCGAAATTGTCTCGGACCGCACCCGTAACCACCATAATGGCCGAATCCAAACCCGAAGCTGATGATGGGCGCAGGGGAGTAGTACGGAGCGGCGTAGAAAGTCGGAGCGGTCACATAAACCGGCGGCTGCTGAACATACACGGGTTGCTGCACCACATAGGAGGGGGTGGCGGGAGCGTAAACCGGGGCTGCCGATGCGATCGGCGCAGGGGCAACTGTGGGCGCATTTGCGATGATCTGCTGCGACTGCTGCTGAACCATCACTGGCTGCGCAGGCAAATACACCACCTGGGGCTGCTGCACGAAAACCGGGGTTGAGGGGACCACGTAGGAGGTCTGGTAAACCGGAGGCGGGGAAAATGCCCTGCTTAGCACGTGGACGGCTGCAATGCCGGTGAGCACCTTACCGGCGGTGGCCCACTCACGATCACCCGCGGAGACTGAAGAAACAAAAGGGGAAGAAACCAAAGCCAAACCACTCACAAGGGCTATGCTAGTTTTCATATTTTGCACTTTCAAGATGACCATCAACGGGTCGTTTGACCTGGGGGGGTTGTGTTTTATTCAGAGCGCTGGTATGAGTCACGTCAGCAAGCCTTTACAGCGAATGAGCAATGCCAACCCATCGTCCGGCCCTCGAGGCACAAAACGAAGGATACCCCGCTCGTTCAAAGAGTTGACCCCGAGCAACCATTTCAATCCAAGGACCTTTTTCTATGAAATGGTTTGGAAAGCCCTCCTTACCCGAAGGACGGGGCAGCACAAGCGACCGACCTATCCGCGTCTCGCCGAGGGGAAGGTGGCGATCACCTGGATCGGCCACGCGTCATTCCTTGTTCAGTTCAATGATCTGAATGTTTTGATCGACCCGAACTTCGCGAACTGGCTCTTCCTACTCAAGCGAGTCAAACGTGCGGGACTAAAGATTCGCGACTTGCCCCCGATCGACTTAGTACTGCTCACTCACGCTCATTTCGACCACTTCCACAAACCGACACTTCGAAAGCTCCCCGAGCCCAAGATCGGGGTTATGCCGTGGGGGGTCGGCGATCTGGCCCGAGGACTTGGATTCGGACGCATCATTGAGCTCCAAACCTGGGAAAGCTTCTCGAGTGCCGCTTGGAAAGTGACGCTAACGCCCGCCAAACACTGGGGTGCGCGAACGCTCCATGATGATCACCGAGGCTACGGAGGATTTCTCCTCGAACACCAAGGCCGTCGGATCTATCACGCCGGAGACAGTGCCTACTTCGACGGATTCAAGGAAATCGGTCAGCGATGCCGACCCGAGATCGCGCTGCTCCCTATCGGAGCCTACTATCCGGACTCGTTTCGCCAGGTCCACATGGGGCCGGACGAAGCGATGCGAGTTTTCCATGACCTAGGTGCGGAGTGGTTCATCCCGATGCATTTCGGATCGTTCAAACTGTCTTTCGAATCGATTGATGAACCGCCTGCATGGCTCCAGGAAATCGCCAAGAAGGAAGGAAAACTCCACCGCGTGAAGATTCTGGAGGAAGGCGTGCCCACCGTGTTCTAGCGGGCAGCCACAGCACTGCCACAGGCGTCCTGACTTCAAAGGGCCGTCCTTCACTCTCGCCGCTACGGGGCGGCATGCGATCAGCCCACTCCGCTGACGTCCTACGGCAGGGCTAGGCCGCCTGCGCGAGATCGAGCTGCTTGTCCAAACGCGTGAAAATGAAGGTACGATAAACATTTGGATTTCCGACCGTCGCTCGCACTGATCCTCCGCGGCTCTTGACCGCCTTGATGATCGAAACGATCAAGTTTAGCCCTGCCGAATCCACCATCTTGGCCGCCGTCAGGTCAAGCTTCAGCGTCTTCCAGTTGGCGGATTTCAGGTCCGGCTGCTCCAAGAGTCCGAAGGCCTCCTGACGAAGACTGTCTGCATTAGTGCTCAGCACATCGCCGGGGAAGGCAACCGTGAGTGTGCCAGCGGTTGTATCTAGGTTATGTTTCATAGTAAGTATGGATTATCTGGAAATCAGGAAGCCATCGCCTGAGGCGAAGAGTTAAAGTGAAAGTCCATTTCTATCTGCGCGCCCTTGCCCCGGGTCTCGAATCGGCTCGAGAGCATCTCGATCAGCATAAGACCACGATGGTCCTCGATGAGTGAGACTCGCGTCTTGCTCTTGTGCGCCCCGAGGTCGAACTCATGACCTGGACCCGGATCCCAAATGATGAGACGAAGGGTCTCTGTCTCTGGATTGCTAAGTATGACGAAGGTGGAAAGTTGATCGGCCGAACCCCCACATCCGTGCTTCATCGCGTTCACTGCGCACTCCCGAGCACAGAGGGTCACATCGAAAATCTTCTCCTCGCTGAGCTGGGGAAGGGCGATGCGCAAGGTCTTTGCCCACTCCTCCTGATACTCGTCCACTTTCGATTCATCGGAGCCTGCATAGCGTGCGAAATAAATGGGATGAAAACAGGAATCACCCGCAGGGCGCTGGGTCGAACGAACGCAGGCCAGCAAAATATCGTCGTCCACTACCCGCATTTTGCCTGGAAGGTTGTCTGTGGTTTGCACTGGAGAGATTGGTTAGATCCGGACGGTCCCGTTTTTCCAAGCATTGGGAGACGAGCCAAGACGAATGGGCACCGGCCATCCCGAGGAATGAAATCCAGTCAGCTCGATACCCCGCTTCACAAGGCCGTCGTCCGCCCACCCTCGATGGGCAAGAGTGTCTGTGGCTTTGGGGGTCGAAGGATGCCGCAATCGGAAAAGTCTGCCGGGACGCCCTCGGCCCAGCGGGCGAGCACGGGTCGGACATGCGAACCCCTCGAAGCCGAAGAAGCCCCATAGGTTCAGTCGTAAAGCAACAGCGCCAGCGCGCGTATTAAAGCGAAACTTCATCAGGTTTTTGTTCGGAAGAACAGAGATCACCGTCAACCCCAAAGGGGCCTCGCCAACTCTCCGTACTCCGACAAAAGTCCCTAAGCAGGACCGATACCAATAAGAAGCGAGCGAGATCATGGGGCCACCGGCTCCCGGTTGGAGCGACCAAAGGCTTCATGAACCGCCTGGAGCAGCCGTGCCGTGGAATAGGGTTTAAGCAGGAAAGGGACGCGTTCCCCGCTGCCGAGCGGCTGGAACCGATCCGATACCGGCATGCCACTGGTCGCCAGAAGACGCAATCGCGGATCCATCGTCCTCAGCGCCCGAAGGGTGGTGGTTCCATCCATCCGAGGCATCATCATGTCGGTAATGGCGAGATCCACCTCACCCCGATGCTGGGCCATGAGGGCGAGCGCCTCCGCCCCTTCTGTTGCGCCCAGGGTGCGATAACCATACTTCTCCAAGATGGAGCGCGTGATCTCGCGGAACGACGCTTCATCGTCAATAACCAGCACACACTCCCCTCGCCCTCGATACGTTCCGGCATCGACCGAGCGAGACATCGAAATTTCTTCGTTCGGAATGGCAGGGAGGTAGATGGAGAAACGACTTCCCTTCCCAGGCTCGCTGTAAACATTCAAAAATCCGCAATGTCCTTTGACGATTCCCAACACGGTGGAAAGCCCCAAGCCTGTTCCTTTGCCTTGATCCTTGGTGGTGAAGAACGGCTCGAAAATTTTTTCCATCAACGCTGGAGAAATTCCCGTGCCGCTGTCTGAAACCGTGATCAAGACATACGGCCCGCAGGCGGCGTCCAGATGGAGCCGCGCATAACATTCATCGAGCTCTCGATTGGCCACCTCCATCGTCAAACGTCCACCCCGAGGCATGGCATCGCGGGCGTTGACGCACAGATTGAGCAAAACCTGGTGGAGTTGAGTGGAGTCTCCGTTGACCAGCCACAGGTCCGAACTGACATTCGAATGGATCTCGATCGAACGCGGAAAGGTATCACGCACGAAGTCTCTCATCTGGTGAACGAGGTGCCGGATCTGAAGCGGCAGCTTCTCACCGTCCATTCCTTTCGAGAACGCGAGGATTTGCTTCACCATCGCCGATCCGTGTTGGGCGCTGCTAAGAACGGTCTTGAGAAGCTTCTGCGTCCGAGGCTCGCGTGCGCACTCCTGCAGAATGTCGACGGCCATGATGATCGGGGTGAGAACATTGTTCAGGTCATGCGCTATCCCGTTGGCAAGGGTACCGATACTCTCGATGCGCTGGGCACGCAGCAACTGCGCTTCGAGCACTTTTTTCTCGGTAATGTCAGAGTTGATCACCAGAACCGACTTCGGCTGCCCGGTCGAGGTGCGAACTAGAGTGCGCTGGCTCAAGACTGTCACTTTGCGGCCGGCTTTACTCAGTTGGGTGATCTCACCCTTCCACTCCCCTTTCTCAAGCAATGCCTGCCGCACGCTATCCACCGCCGTGGCAGATCCAGCCTCCAGCAGCTTCTGCTCAATGCAGGTCCCGAGGGCCTCCTTCGGCGTCCATCCGTACAGTCGCTCGGAGCTCAGATTCCAATAAAGAATCGCCCCGCGCAGATCCTCCACCCAGATCGCCTCATGCGCCTTGTCGAGCAAGGCAGCTTGTTCTCGAATGAACTCCTCGGTGGCCTTCCGCTCGCTGATATCACGCAGGAAGGCGGTGTAGAGCGGAGGATCGCAGGCGTGAGT
>JAYTTC010000759.1:0-12464 GCA_043745255.1 Verrucomicrobiales bacterium | reverse complement strand
CCGAGCTTAGGCGACATTCAGTACTGGATCAGTTCGTCTCCGACGTGAACAAAGACCCACTCGCCATTGCGAACTATGTCTTTAACGAGATTGCCCTGACCGATGCACTGGCTTACAGGGACGATGGCTCGCTCACCAATGAATCCGTGAACCTTGGCGGAATGAACCGGGGTGCCCTGGCGGTCTACACCGAAGGTCAGGGATCGCCGATGGAACAGTGCGCTCTTCTCGTCTACCTGCTGCGGCAGGCGAATGTTCCTGCCACCTACGTCTTCCCGCCCGACGGCGGTTTGATGCTTCTGGATTCAAGGCTCAGCAGTCTGCTTCGAATGCAGCTGCGCGGGGAGCAGGACCTGCAGGGACGGCCTTCCACCACAAACAAGCTGATCAAGGTCAACTATCCGTGGGTCGCTGCTTACGTCAACGGCGGCTGGGTGCATCTGTTTCCGTGGCTCAAGGACACGGAAGTCATCGAGGGACTGAATCTCTACGATTACAAGCCTGCTGCTTACAAAACGGGGCAGGCTTTTGCGCGAGACTTCGTGTTTGGCAACACTAACCTCCTTGCGTTTGGCTCGGCGCAGGACGACACGCTGTCGACGATATTTCCGCGTTACCTCCAGAGCCTCCTTGCGACCAACGCCCCCGGAATCGCCGTCGACGATTTAGGAATCCGTTTTCGCAACCGCCGCCACCTTTACGCCAAATGGGACGCTTTCCCGCGCCCGACTCTTCTGACAAATCAAAGCATCGCGGTGGAAAGCCTGGGCTCTGCCAGCATCACCAACGTATCCACGCGCCTCACGAACGTTTTCGACACCATCACTTTCGAGTTGTTTAGCTACAACAACCCGCAAAAGAAAATCCAGACGGCGGAGCTGCGTACGGTCGACCTGCACAACCGGAAACTGTTCGTCACTCACGTCTTCACGAACGGCCTCTATCAGGCGCAGCTTATCCTGGCTCCGTTTCGCGCGAGTGCAACCGGCCTGGGCAGCTTCCTCGCCTCGGACACTACGCTGGTCGACAAGCAGGTTCTGACCCTGAATCTGGATGCCACCGATGATGATCTTGGGATTCGGGTTCGGCACTTGCGCCAGAAGGCTCTGCCTATCGGCAGCCCCATCGATTCGTCACAGGTTTTTTTCGACGTGGGCGAGGCGCAGCAGGTGCTGGATGAAGCCCTTATTCGCAAGGGCGATGTCGCGGCCATCTGTATGGACTACGGCTCCGTGTCCCCCGCCATGCAGCGCGTCCACGCGCAGGAGCTCTGGGCAATGGAGGCCCAGCTCAATACCAATGGAGCCTCCGCTTCCTCGATGCCTTTGGATGTCTATCAGGGATCGCTTCTCTACCTCATGGGCATGAATTTTTACGCCCGTGTCGACAAAGGGGACGAATGGCTGGCCTCGCTGCACAAAGTGCAGAACCTCCATCAATTCTCGGTGGGCGTGGCGCGCTTAGGAGCCAGGCATGACGCCAGTGACGTCCTGATAGCCGGTGCCGTCGATCCGGTGTGGCCCAATATCGACGTGCTTTCTGCGGAGCTGGTGCGTGCGGGCAATAGCTCGGTGCGCACAGATTCAGGCTGGGACTACGGCAACGCGTCGAGGGATTACGAAATCCTGAGCGCGGTGGATGGCTCCTCCCAGGAACACGCGATTCTGAATCTCTACTTTGGCAGCAGCAACGCGGTCTCCTCCGTAAAGCTCCTCCAGATCGCCGGGCAGACTGCCCCGGGGCCCATCGAGCTCACCTACTTCAATTACCTGCAACAGGGTGAGGTCGTGTATGCAGGAAAAAAGCTCAAGGATCACAATCCGGGCATCTGGTCGTCGGTTGCCGCCTACTTTGCAAATCCTGTTGCGGCATTGAACACGGTGGCCTGGATCACTCCTGGCTCCGTTACTTCATCCGGGAGTTACTTTCAGGATATGGCGGTGTTGCTGATTTCCCCGTCGGGATATCCTGCCCTCATCGGAGCCAATCTCCGTGGCGGTTACGGGGCGCAAATTCCAAACGGCAGCATCTCATCGGCAAATACCCCTCAGTATGAGCTTCGCGACCGCGAGACCGGTAACTACACGATGACCCTGAACGATCCCACGTCATCGCAAAAACGTGCTGCAGCCGAGGCGACAGTCACCTCCGATGTCGCATCGGATCAAATCTCCATTAACAGCGGCAATGTCTATGTCAACCCGCAGCAGGGCATTGAGGCTGTGGTTGATGGCACGCTCAGAAACGGCGCGCCGTCCACGGTCGCCACCGAATTCTCCAGCCAATACGACAACCGCGTGGAGGGGAAGTCTGACTATCGCGAATCCAACGGGTTGTTCGGAAAGATCGCCGATCCGGTCAACACCGTCACGGGTGAGTTCTATGTGGATGAGGTAGACCTCACTCTTCCCGGCCCGATGCCTCTAGCCATTCGCAGGAACTACGGAAGTCAGAATTTGGCAGGAAACCAGTTGGGGCATGGGTGGAAACTCAACTACATGCCTTTCCTCAGTCTGGCATGGACCAACACGCTCATTTACGCGTCCGAGCCTGACGGTTCCGTCGTCGCGTTCGCCTCGGTTACCAACAATCTGTGGGCACCGTCACTGGAGCAAAACCCGACGCTACAGAATGTCAGCCTTTCGGGCGCGGGCTCGGTGATGAACCGGTTCAACGCCCGGATTGCGAAGGTAGTCGCAGGAACTACGAACTTTTATTACGTCACCAATACGGACGGATCACTCAGGACATTTCAGGAGCTCTCCTTTCCTCTAAGCGCGGCGGTGGACCGACTCGGTCCCTATCTGACAAGCTGGAAGGACGCCATTGGAAATTATCTGAGTTTTGAATACGGAACGAACAGCACTCAGACCGATTATGGCCAGGTGCGGCGAGTGATCGGAAGCAACGGGAACATCGTCCGCCTTGAATACGACGTCTACGGAAGGGTGGTGAAGGTCTACAGCCTGGATGGAAGAGGACTGGAATATGAGTATGACCAGCATGACGATCTGGTCAGCGTCTCTCTGCCGGATAACACCAAGCGGCGTTACGAATATCTCCTCCAAAACTGGGTCACCAATAGTGTCGTGACCAATACCTACTCGACACATCTGCTGACCCAGGAAATCAAACCGGATGGCCGCATCCTGCGAAACGATTACGATGATAAGCGCCGGGTGACCAACCAGTATGCAACGGTGGGCGTCGACCTCCAGCTGGTTCGAAATGCGTCCTTTCGTTACACCAACGATTTCCAGCTGACAAATCCGACGGCTATCGTTACGGGCACCAGCACGGTTATCGACTACACCGGCACCAATGCCTTTATTTATTGCTACACCAACGGTCTGATGCGGCGTGTGCTGAACCCGCTCGGAGCGCAGAGCTTCAGCGACTGGTACGAGGCGGCGGAAACCACTCCCCCAGCCTATCCACGCAGCCTGAAACACACGGTCGATCTTCGCGGGCTGATTATGGACTACCGCTACGACGCCAGGGGGAACCTGACGAATCAAACGGTCCAGGGTGACCTCCGTGGCGACGGGGACACCAATGCCACCGCCACCACGGTCTCGACCTACAACAGCAACAATCTTCTCACCCAGCGAACCGACCCCTCAGGAACCACGACGAGCTTCTTTTATACCAACACCTGGTTGCTAAGCCGCCTTGAGATTGCGCCGTCGGGGGCTTCCGGATCGCAAATCGTCACCCATCTCTACGGGTATTTCAACGTCATCGACGGAGCGAGTGGAACCGCGAGTTACGGCCTGCGCCAGTTCGAGATTCGTGCGGCCTATTCCGCAGACGCTGCCACCAACGAATGGGCGTATACGGGCCGTGGTTTTGTCTCGCAGCAAAAACGCTACACAGCAACGTCCGATCCCACCGTCATCCTCAATCAGCTCTATAACTATCGCGGCGAGCTAGTGGAGCAGACCGATGCCGCCGGGCGAACGGTGCGATTCGGGTATGATCCCAACGGGAGGCCTGAGCGACGCGAAGTATTCGAGGCGGGCGCTTCCATCCCCTCCTCCTGGGAATACTCGTACTACAACGCCAACGGAGAGCTCACCTGGCGAGACGGCCCACGCTTCGATCCGGAGGATTATGTCTATCTGGATTATGACGGAGCGGGTCGACTGGCCCAAGAAATCCACTGGCGAAGCCAGGCAAAGAGCGACGGCAGCGGTGTGGAAGCGGTGCCTGGCGATAATCTCTACGCCGTGAGTGCGAGGGATTATGACGCCTTCAACAATCTGATCAAAGTCACCGACCCCAAGGGACGATTTGTCACCAAGCGGTATGATGCCATCGGAAGACTGCTTCGCGAGGAATCCTATGACGAGAACGCTGCGTTGCTCGCGACCAACGGTTTCGCCTACCACGCCTCGGGAGATGTCACCAACGTTCTTAACGCGCTTGGCGGGTCGACCAAGCGTCAATACACACAGACAGGCAAACTCAAGCTTCAGCTGAGCCCGGATGGGTCCACGAACGCACTGCGCTACTACACGGATGGCCGCATACAGAAGGAAATCCAGCGTAACGGGGCGTACTGGCTTTCCACCTACGACGATGCCAATCGCCAAATCACTCGTGTCTTTTACTCCAGCACCGGAACCGCTCAGGCTACTAACAAAAGTGAATTTGATCGCAGGGGCAACCAGGTCAAAACTACCGATGCGGCCGGATCCCTCTTTAGCAAAGTCTTCGACGGGCTCGACCGGATAAGAATCGAGAGCGGACCGCGTTGGACTAATCAACCCGCCGGGGCACCCACTCCTCCCGGCGGAGCCCCCATCATTCAACAGATCACCACCCACTCTTACGACGGGAGCGGTCAGACAAATACGGTGATCGACGCGGTCGGAGAATCAACGGTAAGCGTATCCGACGCCCTTGGCCGGTTGACCAGCGTGGATGTCTACGGCAGTGGCGGCGGGGCATCCGTGCGTGTGGCGGACTATGTCTACGCAACCAATCATCACAGTGTGACTGCATGGCGAGGGTCAGGAGGCAACGCCATCGCCACCACCCGTTTCACCGACAACGACGGCCACGCGATTCTTGACGTGGGCTACCCCGATGGCACCAGCGCGGCCTTTACTCGAAACACCTACGACATCGTCGGAAATCTGGCCTACGAGGAGGTGACCAGTGCCACAAACGGCGGGCCGCTCACGGTGTGGCAGACAAAGAGCCTTGCGTATGACGGACTGAATCGGGTCCGGGTGCAAACGGATCGAGATGGAGCACTCACCTATTTTGACTACGATTCCGCCGGAAACCTCACCAACCGCGTCATGCCCGGAGGCCTTTCATGGCGAGCCAAGTTCGATGTGGCGAACCGAATGTTGGAGGAAAAGAATGTTGCCGCCGACGGAAGCACAACGACACGCCTCACTTCCTATTCGTTTTACTCAGGCAGCAGTTCCTACGCAGGGCTGCTTCAAACGAAGACGAGTCCGCTGAGCGTGGTATGCACCTACACCTATGACAATTTCCTAAGAGCGGGCACCAATGTGTATGCAGGCCCCCTGGAGGAGCAAAACCTGACCAACATTTGGCGTTACGATACTCGTGGTCTCGTTCTCAAATGGTCCGAGAGCTACCGCAGCAACACGATCCCGGCAACGTTGATAACGAGTTCTTACGACCCTTACGGGTTGTTGACCGATGAGACGGTTTTTCGCGGCGGCACGAACTTCTTCGCGGCCAGCCAGGGCTGGAATTCGGCGGGACGTCGTGACGGATTGAAGGTCGGGGCTTTCAGTCTTGATTTCACGTGGCGCGCCGACGGCCTTCTCTCATCGGTTAACACCAGCAACAACAACGGCGGCGGTTACGTCTATAATGACGCAGGCCTACTGACGAGCCGTGTTGTCGGGGGACGGACGACCGCGGTCAGCAGTCGCGATGGATTGGGGAGACCTCTTTCCGTGGTAACAAGCGTCAAGGGAACCGCCCGGCTGACTGAAACTCTGACCTGGACCGGCGATGGGTTGCCAGCCAGTCACATTTGTGACCGCAACGATACCGGGCAGTTTGTCGATACGCGCTCCTATACGCACGCGCCTCTTACACGTCGCCTGAGTTCCGAATCCTTCTACCTGGATGGATCAACGATGTGGACCAACTTTTACACGTTTGATGACGGAACGAACTCTGGGCCAGGCGTTCTAACTCGCCAGGGGCAACCCGGCGCTACCGGAATCGCCTGGACGGGGACGAAGGATGCATTCCTTCGTGTCCAGAGTGAGACCGACAAAACCACCCGAACTCAGGCGCGAGGACGCATGAACGGCGCGGCCACAGTCGTTGTGAGGGTGGACGGCAAACCGATGCCGGTTTCCATCGTGGACACAAACTGGCGCGCCACACTCGAAGTCGCAAGCGGTGCGCATCAGCTCCAGGTCCAGGCGATCCATCCCAGCGGGCTCTACGTCGCATCGCAGACTACCTCCTTTACCAACAACGTGACGAGTGTGTCTGCCGCCGACACCTATGACGCCGCCGGAAACATGACCCAGCGAGTGTGGATCACGCCGAGTGGAAAGACTAACCACCTACAGACCCTGAATTGGGACGCCAAGGGACGGCTCTGCAAGGTCTCCGATCGGATGCTTCAGTGGAGCAACTCGGTCGCACTGGCCACCAACGGCGTGGACTGGCGGGCAGAGTATGATCCACGCGGAAGGTTGCTGCGGACGACGGAATACTTCGTGACCGCAAGCGTCACCAACCTATCTCAGTCGAGCGTCATCGACCACTACTATGACCCGCAGGTGGAATTTCTGGAGATTGGCGTCAACGAGAACGGACGCATCACCTGGAAAGTGATGGGACCGGACGCGAACGGGGTTTATGGAGGACTAAATGGCACTGGCGGTTTTGATGCGCTGGTTCCCGGGTTTGAGCTTTTCTGCCCCATTGTCAGCGACATCAACGGAAACCTTCACGCCATCTATGACCAGCAGCATGATGGGCTAATCTGGTATCCAAGCAGGCTGACGGCCTATGGCAGCGTGCCCGGATATCGACCGCTCCCGCTGGGCCATCTGACCACAGACCTCGGAGCAAAATACGCCTGGCGTAATCGTGCGTCGACCAGCTTTGGCTTGGTTTACCTCGGGGCGAGTTGGTACGACCCGATGGTGGGCCAGTTCCTGGCATTTGACCCTCTGGGACACCTGGGTAGCGACTCGGGCTATTCCTTCTGCGGAGGGAATCCTTACGGAGCCTGGGATGCCGATGGAAGGTTCGGGAAGGGAGTATACCAGGGTTGGAACTCTGGAGCCTCTCCGGCAGGAAGCAGTGACACTTTTGAAGCGGGATACTGGCTCGGGGGTGTCTATAGCGGCGAAGCAGAGGGCCTTCAGGGCGGCTCTTCGATCACGGCGAACACCTTGCTCTTCGGGGGAAGCGACTATCTTGGGCTAACTGAGTCTGATCAATACCAGGGCGGTGCGTACAGCGCAACGCGAGCACTTTCCACCATAGGGCGTGAGGCGGGGATTGCGGCGTTGACGTTGGGAAGCGCGCAGGCGGCGCGACTAGGGTCTCAAGGGAGTCTTTACGGCTACCAAGGGCTGATGGCCGCCAACACAGCTCGGTCTGGTTATGCGGTGGGCGAGGGCATCGACCGCGTGTCTCAGGGTGACAACTGGGGTTATCTGGAGGCTGGTCTTGGAGGGGTGGGCTTGGCTGCCACTGGAGTTTCTGCGATACTGGCTCCAGAGTTGAACTCTTTTAGCGGATTGGCCGCCGCAAAGACAGAAACGGCCATTGTATATCGCGCCATAAACCCAGGATATGCCGAAAGTACCGCTCAATCTGGACAGTTCTTCCGGTCTGGAGCGGCTGGCCGTTTGGGGAATGATGGCATTTACGCAAACTCAAGTATCGAGGGTGCGATTGCCGAGTTTCAGTTTCACAATCCAGGAGTCAATCCCGCCGTGTTCAAAGTCCAATATCCCGTCAGCCCGACGCTCAACATCAGTCCACCATCCGGTTACTTCAGTCAGCCGCTGCCATTCACGCAGGGCGCGAACATTTTAACCGCACCTTCGTTGCGAGCACCTGGCACTGTCAACATGCTCATCCGCGAAGGTGCAGTCCCAGCAGGGAGGATACAATGAAATCACGTCTCATCAGATGTTACCGAGGCTTTGCGGCGCTGCCCGGAAAGGCGAACATTGAAGTCTTCTACACCCTTCCAGACTTCGGTTATTCGAACAAGCTGTTCACCTGCATTGAGTGCGGCGAACTGTTCATCATTGACTTCGAGAACCCGAACTTTGCGGGCAAAACAGCCGAGCAGATTACCACGAATGCACTTTGTCCGAAATGCGGCAAACGGCTTGGCGAAACCATTCGTGCTTACCCCGAAAACTTTCATGCCGAGGACGGAAGGGTCGGTCACTTCAAGCCTGACCACATCATCCCGCCGGACTCGGAAAGCATAGTGAAGGAGTTTTTGGAGATTGGCGTATGAGCGCGAGTTTTTGGCCGGGATGGGGTTGGTTGCTCCGGTTCTGGACATTGCTTGTCGCCACAACTTTCGTTTCGCCTGCCGCGTTCGCTTACGATGGGAAGAACCAAACAGCCATCGCCTACGACAGCAGCGGTGGGTCCGTCCTTGATTACGACGCGGTCTGCGTGCTCGCTCCACCGACGGAAAGCAAAACGCAGCAACTGGGGGTCATGTCTCCTTTGCCAAATTCGTCGAATTCCTTGCCGCAAAGGAAGCACCGGTCTTTTGGTCAGGCGGTCGAGCGGCTGAAGATGCCGCCCGGACGTTCGCGAATGCGAATAACGGAATCGTCATAGGTGACACTGCGGCTGGGCGTGCCTTGGCCCAATCAACCACAGGCGTTCCCTGGTCACAAGCGAGACCTCAATGGCTGAACTTGTCACAAGACTTTGCTCGGAGTGCGTCGGGAGAAGTCAACGTGTTCCAGAACGCGAGGGGACTTTCGGTGGATAGCATCTGGCGGAGCGAATACCAAACCCTCATGCAGAACCCGAACGTCATGAGAATCAACTTCAAGGTCGTGATGCCCAACGGCTCGGTCGTTCCCGTTCCATAATTATGTTCACGTCACCGCGCCCAAATCTCTACGAAAGTTCCGACGGCTTCTCGGTCGAAGTCCTCGGCAGGACCGGCCTTTGTTACCGCGAAGGAAAGCGCAAGATGTTCGTTGACTCCGAAGTCGTGACAGGCCCGGCGGGAATGGCTGTTTATCGCGACACCATTGAGCGATGGGATGCTCCACACGAAGCGGACATCGTTGGCCACGCTGAACGCCAGCAAATCTTGAACAACATTCGCGACGCCTTCCGCTTTCAGGGATTTGAAATCCAAGTCATCTGACCAACCGCCCGGTGTCCCGCCAAAAGGTGTAAGGAATCTAGCGGCGCTCAGGCCGCGCCGGGGAAAGTTGAGAATGAGAATGTTTTGGCAAGAAATGCTGCTCGCCCTCTGGCTCCTGAGCCAGACGCTGGGCTTTGCCTTGCCCGCCCTGCCCCCTGTGGCGGACCAGGAGGCATTGCGCTGCCCAACGTGGCGGCAGAATCAATCCAGCGATGGCTACGACGCGAGTTCTCAAACGCGTTTGCTTTACGACGCGAAGTTGCCCGCCGTTACGACGGGAGGCCTGAGCGACTTGGTCGCCGAAGTGCAGGTTACTTTCGGCTACGACTCCGTCCCGGTATGCTCCATCCGAATAGTCGGACCTCCTCGTGCCCCGACGATTGGAAAAGCCCGATTTCTTGCCGCAAAGAGGGGGACGATGTTCAGTTCCGAGCTTGGAAGTGCCGGACATAGAGCTTCCGCCGAGTTGTTGGATGCCATGCGTGCTCAGGGCCGAACCGTTACAATCGCGGGTGAAGTATTGGAAGGATTACGATTCCTGAATGCAATGGGGACTGAAGCGAGTCTTGGAGGTCCTGGACACTTGAATATCCTTTTGCGGCCCAATCCCAGCAGAGCCGCGGCAATGGAAGAATTCTTGCACGGAAGTCAAGATCGGCTGGGAATTATCAACCGACTCGGTCTGCAAGGAGCCGAATGTCACGTCACCACCTTTGTGACACGTCACAGAAGCTTACTTGGACTGCTCGCCGCGGCTGCGGAGCGCATCCGAAAGTTCCAGGAGACACACGGAGACGAACCAACGGCCAAACGATGAATTCCCTTTTCTATTCAGTCGCCCTGCTGCTCTGCCCGCTACTGACTCGCGCGCAGCTCGCCGTCACGGTATCAGCGCAGAAGGTGGTGGCGCAGAAGGCCGCGATACCGCTGTTGATGAGGAACGATTTCACCGAGAAAGTGGAGTCGGCGCGCGCCGTGGTGTTCCTGATGGATGAGCAAGGCAAGATGGTGGGCCAGGCGACCCAATGGGTAATTGGCGGCAGCCCGGGCAAGTCAGGCTTGGCGGCGGGAGGCACGAACTCCTTTCACTTTGTCGTCGCGACCGTGAAGCCGTTTGTGACGACGAATCTGACGGCGAAGATCACCTTCACTCGCGTGGTCCTGGCAAGCGGAAAACTCGCAGACACCACCAAGGATGTGCACGTAACGGCGGCAAAATGACTCGCACTTCTAGTCCGAGCATTTCTTTGAGGACAGAGAAATAAAAACAGCTTCCTGTTGATCGTCGGAAAGCAGGTAAACCTGTTGAACTGGCGGAGGAATAACTGAGAATGCCTGTCGAATGAAATCATCCTTTGGCTGGGGAGTAGCCGAATCGTGTTGGAGGGTGGCAAAATCGCGGACGCGGGGAAGGATGCGCGAGCAACGCAGTCCATGAAGTAGTTTTTGATCCGGACGAGCGAATCTGTCAGCAGCGGTTTGAAAATGCACGGGAGATTTGGGGGGATTTCACGGAATGGAGAAGGCGGCAGCCGAAGACCCCCTACCGGGTCGGCCGGGGACGTGCTAGGACGCTCGGACATGAGACCAAACCTCCAGTTCGCCGTCCTTTCGGGGTCGGCCATGCAGCCAGCAGAACAGCGGCATATGGTTCCCTTCACGGGAGTAATTTGACCAACGAGATATAAACTTCCGGAAGTGGACAGGCCTTCCTCCTCCAAATCTTAGTACCGTATTTATTAAGTTCATCCACCACTAACGCACGCAGAGTCAAAATATTGATCTGCACAAGGCGATCCTTTGTGAATTGCACGGCTCGGCCGGGAAGACTCGGGTCAATTTGATAGGGAAGTAAGGGCTTCACCATGCCTTGATGCAGAAGGCCGTTACGAAATTGATCCCAAAAGATTTTTGCGTCAGCCTTTGGGAGGTCAAGGAGGTTCGCCAATTCTTTAAGCAGCTCAGAACCATCGCTAAAGTTGGCACTTTTATCGGCCTGCGCACCGGTCTTCCAGCGTAAGATGGCTTCGATCACCGGCAAACACACCATCAGAGCTACAAAGCCATCCTCAACTTTCATCCGTATGAGCGGCTTGATGAACCACATATCGACGCGATCCCTGACGCTCAGCGGTTTTGTCGTGACGGGAATCTTACCGGACAGAATGCCTGTTTTTTGGGGCTGCATGCCTCGTCAACTGCCCGCGAAGCCAAGCGTCTTCGACACGATTTCTGCAACGCTTCCGAGCAAGTCCTTGTTCCTTATCAGCCATGCTTTTCCACGATCGAGGAGAGTTTTTTTCTGATCGGCATTCGCGCTCTTTAACTCGTCCATGATGTTTTCGAGTTCATTCCTTTGGTCTTGGGGAACCTGAGTCGACTTAAGAACCTGATGGATCGAGCTGTAGTCATGCAGCGTTACTTGCGAATTGGTCACATTTCCGAACACGCCAGTGAACTTTTGAATATTGAAAAACTGGTGGATGGCTGAACTCTTCTCCTTTTCGTCAAAACTCATATTTTCACCTACGATCCCTCTCTTTTCTAGCTCGACGGTCCACTGCAGCAACTCATTTCTCACCGCGTCAACGATGTTCACGTACTGGCCTGCGTCGATCACAAGGCGTTGAGGCCAGTTGGAACCCAGAGCTCCTCCTAGGCCGTCGCTGACTTTAAAGTTCTGATGGAGCGACATGGTAAGCTGCCCGCCTTTTGAGAGCCTCTCGATTTCGGCGATGGGCTCATGAGCTTTAATTCTCTGGGAAAAATGCCCTGCAAAACTCCACCCACTCACCGGGTTGCGGATTTCAACGCACGAAGGGGAAAACGCTCGGTAAGCGGGCGGGTCACTCTCCGCGGGATATCCGCTCAAT
Organism: Verrucomicrobiales bacterium; assembly: GCA_043745255.1. Taxonomy (GTDB): domain Bacteria; phylum Verrucomicrobiota; class Verrucomicrobiia; order Limisphaerales; family UBA11320; genus UBA11320. Next base: position 212 of record JAYTTC010000759.1, on the reverse strand, counting down.
TCATAACTGACCCAGTGTTCCACGTCCTCCAGGCGGAGTTTAGCGGAAATCAGTTTGGCCTCGCGCAACACCCGAGTAAGGGGTTGATTATCATCCGCAACCAATCGTTGAAGTGCGTGCACCGCATGAGAAACTCATGCGGGAATTTTATCCGACTGAGATGCTGTTGCAAGGCGGGAGACCTCATAAACGGGCGAGAATCCGGTTTGGTC
>JAYTTC010000758.1:0-12469 GCA_043745255.1 Verrucomicrobiales bacterium | reverse complement strand
GTCGGTTGACCGTGGATTGTGCGGAAGACATGGATTTGAATCTCAGCTCCGGGCTTCTGGAAAGAAAGCTTTCGCCCTTCCCGAAACAAAACTCTCGCCATTCCGTCATGATCGCTCAGATATTAGCTCTCGCAGGTCAAGATGAGCGCCAGCGATTTACCTTCTTCGGAGTCCACCACGCAGCCAACTGTGATGTGGGAAGCTCAGTCGCCTTACAAGGCCGCCGTTTGGCGCAATCTTTCCCCCCGCGAACGATTGCGGCGCAGTTGGAGGATGCGTTCGCGATTGCCGGATCCTCGCGGCGTGCATGATCGCAAACTTTTTCCAAAGCCTTAACGAAGGCGCAGTCGATTACCTCCTCATCAGCGGTCAGGCTACCGTCCTCTATGGAGCGGCCACCTTCTCGGAGGACATCGACCTTTGGGTTCACCCGACGCACGAGAATTGCGGACGATTCCTCGCTGCCCTCCGGGCTTGCCGCGCTTGCTACTACAAGCTCACTCCTCCTTTTACCGTCGAGAACCTCCTTCGAGGACATGGTTTTCATTTTGTCCTCCCCATCTCCGCGGAGGATGAAGCTTTTCTGGATGTGATGGGCGCTCCGCCCCGTGTCGGTGAGTTCAACATCGCGAAGACTGCGGCGCAATGGAAGGAAACCGACTGGGGCAGACTTCACACCATCGGCATCAAAGATCTGGTGGAACTGAAAAAGACCCAGCGACTCGAGGACTACCCGATCATCAGCAAGCTGGCTCTTGCCTATCTTGAGCAACCTGAATGCCCGCGAAGCGCGTCGGATTTTCATTGGGTGCTGCGAAACATATTCACGTTGCCGGAGCTGCACACGCTGTTTGCGGAGCGGCCGGCGGCGGCCCTCGCGCTGCCACCGGAGGTGCCCGCGTCGTTGACGGAATTTGCGAAACAGTGGCGTGCGGGTGGCGACGTCAGCGAGAGTGTTGAACAGGAGGTGAGCGACTGGATGCAACGTCAGATCAGCCAACTCCAACAGGTGGACCGCCATTACTGGCGCGGGATCATCGGCGAGCTCAAAACGCTTAGGTCCGGGGGCATGCTCATACCGGAGGCCACCGCTGTCTGACCCGGGTCGATCACGCGAACTGAAGCCGGAGGACTTCCTTCTTGAGCATGGTGGCCACCCGATGCTTTGTCAGATACACCCGGGCGACCGAGATCTCAAAGGTCTTGGCCACCTCTCTGACCTACCAACCTTTGGTGACGTGCATGTCGAAGACATGGGACTGTCGCTCCTCAATCCGCTCCTGGACCCGTTCCATCGCCTTGGAGAGCAGGTTCGAATCTCACCGCCCCGACCATTTTCCTCTAAGGATTTCTCTTCTCCCCCCCCGTTTCCTAACAGAATCCTAACCCATTTACCCTCCTGAGTGCGCTGCGTCGACAGCTGAGGATGTTTCCCGAGCGTAAGGAGGCGATGCCGCAGCTCGATCCAGAGCCCTTGACTTCATCACTCATGCCTCCTGGCACAGTGCCGATCAATGAGGCAGCCCGGGGCTGTCAAAATGACCGGAGCGGGGGTGGATGAGAATCATCACTCGGCAGGACATTCAGGAACATGGGCATCGCACCCTTGCTGACGTCTTGAACGGAGTGCGGGGGCTATACGTTACGTCGGATCGCGCTTACAACTTTCTCGGCATTCGAGGTGTGAATCGCCTGGGCGATTTCGGCGGGCGCACCCTCCTCAACATTAATGGCCACCGCGTCAACGAACCGATTTACGACTCGTCGTTTTTCGGCTACGAGTTTCCGCTGGATGTGGACCTCATCGAGCGGGTGGAGGTGATCCGCGGGCCGGGCTCATCGCTCTACGGCAATAATGCCTTCTTCGGGATCATCAACATGGTCAACAACGCCAAGCAGGCGCTGGAGGCCCGATCGGAAGGACGACGGTTGACGTTACGAATTGCTCAAGGCCAGGGCGAGCGAGTGAGGGTGGAGGTGAGTGACAACGGAATGGGGATTCCGGCAGAGAATCTGGCGCGGATCTTTAACCACGGCTTTACCACCAAGAAGACCGGACATGGTTTTGGCCTGCACAGCGGGGCCAATGCGGCCAAAGAGATGGGAGGCAACCTGAGCGTTCGCAGCGACGGCCCTGGCACCGGTGCCACCTTCATCCTCGAACTGCCTCTGGGTCAGGTTGCGGCTCAACCTTCCTCCCCCTCTGCCGATCATTGCCAAGATGAGGTGCCGCGCGCGGCTTGAACAAAACGATCAATATGATAATACCTAAACCTCGAATTCTTATCATCGACGATAACCCCGCTATTCACGATGACTTCCGCAAAATTCTCTGTCCTGACGAGACCCACTCCACGGTAGATGAGTTGGAGGCCAACCTATTCGACTCCGAAATCGTTCGGGAAGTGAACACCGGCTTCGAGATGGATTCCGCCCACCAGGGTCAGGAGGCGCTGGTCAAAGTGCAGCAGGCTTTGACGGACGATCGGCCCTACTCGATGGCATTTGTCGATGGACGGATGCCGCCCGGTTGGGATGGGGTGGAAACGATCGTACATCTTTGGAAAGCTTACACCGAGCTGCAGGTGGTGATCTGCACCGCCTATTCCGATTACTCCTGGGAGCAAATCATCCAGCGTGTTGGCCAGAGCGATAGTTTGGTGATCCTAAAAAAACCCTTCGACGCCGTCGAAGTCATTCAGCTGGCTCACGCCATGACCAAGAAATGGTCGCTCAATCTTCAGGCGCGGGCGAGGACGGAGACGCTTGAAGGGATGGTGCGCGAGCGGACGCAAGCCTTGGAGACAATGAACCAATGCCTCGTTCATGCCAAGGAAGCCGCTGAGGCGGGCAGCCAGGCCAAGAGCGACTTCCTCGCCACCATGAGTCACGAGATTCGCACGCCCTTGAATGGCGTCATCGGCATGACCGCCGTGCTCCTGGACACCCCTTTGAACGGTGACCAGCGCGACTGTGCCGAAACGATCAAATTCAGTGGTGAGACGTTGCTGACCATTCTGAGCGATATCCTCGACTTTTCAAAAATAGAGGCGGGCAAGCTTACTCTGGAGACCCTCGAACTGAATCCAGGTTCCATTGTGGAGGAGGCTTTCAAGATCGTTTCTCAAGCCGCTAAGAAAAAGGGTTTGACCCTCACCTCAACCCTGGATGAGAGCGTGCCGGTTGCGGTCCAAGGAGACCCCAACCGTCTGCGCCAGATTTTTCTGAACCTCCTGTCCAACGCCATCAAGTTTACTGAAACGGGCGGAGTTCACGTCACCCTGAGTGTGGAAGCCTTGAAAGAAGGCCAGGTTACGCTCCGTGGAGAGGTCAAAGACACCGGCGAAGGCATCAGTGTGGAAGCTCAGAAGAAGCTCTTTACCCCGTTTACCCAGGCCGACGGCTCGATCACTCGGCGATTCGGCGGCACGGGCCTCGGATTGGTCATCTGTCGTCGCCTCGTCGAACTGATGGGGGGTGGGGTAGGCGTCAAGAGTGCCCCCGGTCAAGGATCTACCTTTCACTTCACGGTGCGATTGCCCGTGTCTTCCGCCCCCGTTGCCTCGAAGGCCGCATAGGCTTTGTCTTCCGTCACCGCTTCCTCCTGCAGTCGGTGGACTCAGGAGCAGCAAAGCTTGTTTGAGGGCTCTGGTCTTTTCTGCGATTTCTGCGCTTTTTTGCGGCTAAACCCTGCCCCCTCACATCCCCATCCAGCGACACACCTGGGCCGCCGCGATCATGGCGGCGAAATCACCGAGCAATCCAACCGCCGCCGCATGTCGCGTGCGCTTGATCCCCACGGATCCGAAATACACCGCCAGCACATAGAACGTGGTTTCGGTGCTTCCCACCAGCGTTCCCGCGGTTCGCGACAGCAGGTGGTCGGGTCCATAGGTTTTCACCACGTCCGCAAAAATTCCATTGGCGCCGCTCCCACTCAATGGCCGCATCAAAGCTAATGGCACCAGCTCGCTAGGGAAATGGATGAAGGCCAGCACCGGACTCAGAAACTCGGTCAGCATCTTGATGCCGCCCGCCGCGCGAAACATCCCCACCGCCACCAGCATTGCCACCAGATATGGAATAATCCTTACGCCGGTCTCAAATCCCTCGCGCGCGCCTTCGACAAACTGTTCATAGACTCGAACGCCGCGCACCGCGGCGAACACGGTCATGAAGACCATGAGGAAGGGAATCGCCAGAAGAGAGATGCCGTTCACCACTGCGGGGAAGGTAGCCTGTGTGGCTAGGTTGATGAGGATGGTGTGTCGAAGCATCCATCCAAAGAAGGCCAGTACCACCAGCATCACGACTACCGTATCTCTGCCGGAGCGAGCGGGCGCGGGCTCCACCGGGAGGGTGGCAGGTTCGGCGTTGGCCTGGTTGGGAGCAGCGGAGTCGCCTTCAACCGGAACGCCTGGCTTTGGGGCAGCGAAGATGGGGAGGTGCTGCAGCAATTTTACGGCAGTGATCGCGACCGCGTTGGCACAGGCAGTGGCGATCAGAGTGGTGCCAACGATTGCCGATGGATTCTTTGATCCTGCGGCCGCGAGAATCGCCATGGTACTCGCCGGGATCAGCTGGATCGAACTTGTGTTGATCGCCAGGAAGGTGCACATCGCGTTGGTGGCGGTTCCCGGATGAGGGTTCAGTCGCTCAAGGTCCTTCATCGCTTTCAATCCCAACGGCGTGGCGGCATTCGCCAATCCAAGCATATTGGCGGAGAAGTTCATCAGGATCGATCCCAGGGCGGGATGACCGTCGGGAATGTCCGGGAAAAGCCATCGAAGAAACGGTCGCATCACTCGGGCAAGCAGCTGTACCAGGCCCGCCTTCTCTGCCAGCCGCATCAGTCCCAGCCAGATCGCCATGACTCCGATCAACGGCAGGGCCAGGCCCATGACCGCCGTCCGAGCCGATTCGAATGCGGCGTCATTCACCTCCTTGAGGTGGTCGGTCACGCCGCCGATGGCCACCGCGAGCAGGATCAGCCCGAGCCAGATGTAGTTGAGCATGTCAGAAACCGGAACCGGGGAGCCCGGTGGCAGATAGATACAGGAGAGCCCACGGGGAAACCCAGAGCGATTTTTCTAATTTTTCATCGATCATTTCGCTCCCCACGTCGTCAACTCATGCCTAAACTCAAATCCAGCAATGCACTCATACAAAACTATCCTCGCGTTTTTCCTGATCTGCGCGACGGCGGGGCAGGCTCAGCAAGCTCCGAGGCTTCAGCTCAAATCGGGTGATCATATCGCGATTGTCGGCAACGCTCTGCCGGATCGGTTCCAGCATTCGGGATACCTGGAAACACTGATTATTGCCACCCACCCCGACCTGGATCTGGTGGTGCGCAACCTGGCGGCGGCAGGCGACGAAATCGCCCTCCGACACCGATCGGAGAATTTCGGAACCCCGGATGAATGGCTGAAACGGACCAGAGCCGACGTGATTCTCGCGTTCTTTGGATTCAATGAGTCGTTCAAAGGCTATGAAGGACTGCCGAAGTTCAAAGCGGACCTTGATAAGTATCTGAAGGATCTCGCCGGCAAGAGTTACTCAGGCAAGGGCGCTCCGCGCGTGGTTCTGTTCTCGCCGATTGCCAACGAGAAACACCAGGACCCAAATTATGCGGATCCCTCAGTGATCAACTCAAATCTCCGCGATTATTCCGACGCGATCGCTGAAGTAGCCCGCGCCAACGGAGTTCCCTTTGTGGACCTCTTCAAGCCCTCCCAGCAGTTGTTCGTTGCTTCCGCGGGTCTGGGCCGATCACTGACGGTGAACGGCATGCACCTCACCGAGGAAGGGGATCGCCAGTTGGCACCCTTGCTCTACTCCTCCCTCTTCGGAACCCCCGCTCCCACCAGCGACTTCTCCAAGTTGCGTGAGGTGATCAATAGCAAGAATGCAGAATGGCATGCCCGCTATCGCACCATCGACGGTTACAATGTCTATGGAGGTCGATCGCAGCTCTCCTTTGAATCCGGCAAGGGGGGGCCTAAGATTTCCAACTATCAGGTCATGCAGGAGGAGATGTCTCAGCGCGACGTGCTCACGGCAAACCGCGATAAGCGCGTTTGGGCGGTGGCAAAAGGCAGCGATCTAGTGGTCGATGACTCGAATCTCCCGCCGCTCACCGAGGTGAAGTCCAACAAGCCCGGCCCAAATCCTGACGCGACACATCCTTATCTGGGTGGCGAGGAGGCGATCGCCAAGATGACCGTGCATTCCGGGATGAAGGTGAATCTCTTCGCCAGCGAGAAAGAGTTCCCCGAGTTGGTGAATCCGGTGCAGATGGCCTGGGACACCCGGGGCCGCCTCTGGGTCTCAGCCTGGCTCAACTATCCTGAGCGAACGCCCACTAGCAAAACGGGTGACAGTCTGCTGGTCTTTGAGGACACCGACGGCGATGGCAAAGCGGACAAGTGCACGCATTTCCTCGACGACCTCAACGCGGCGACCGGCTTTCAGTTCTACAAGGATGGGGTGCTGGTCATGCAAGCCCCGGATCTCTGGTTTGTCCGCGACACCGATGGCGATGGCAAGGGCGACTGGAAGGAACGAGTGCTCATGGGTCTCGACTCCGCAGACTCTCATCATACCGCGAACGCGATTTGCCTCGATCCCGGCGGCGCGATTTACCTCAGCGATGGTGTTTTTCATCGTACCCAGGTGGAGACCGAATTGGGTCCGGTGCGCAATAACGACGCTGCGATCTATCGATTCGAGCCGCGCAGCGGCAAATTCGAAACCTACATTCCCTATGGTTTCGCCAATCCGCATGGTCGCGTGTTCGACGGTTGGGGCAACGACCTTGTCACCGATGCCACCGGCAACAATACTTACTTTGGAACAGCAATCTCGGGCCGCCTGGACTACCCGCAAAAGCATCCCGGCCTTCGAGATTTTTGGAATCGGCCTTCCCGCCCCTGCCCGGGCACAGGGATCCTGACCAGCCGCCACTTCCCGGATGAATTTCAGGGGAATTTCCTCAATGCGAATGTGATCAGCTTTCAGGGTATCTATCGCGTGAAGGTCACCGAGGATGGATCCGGGTTGAAGGGCGAGACGATGGAGAACTTAATCTCCTCTAGTGATCCGAACTTCCGTCCCTCCGCCGTCAACGTCGGTCCGGATGGCGCGCTCTATGTCTGTGACTGGCACAACACCATCATCGGACATATGCAGCACCATATCCGCGACCCAAATCGCGGCCATGAGCACGGTCGCATCTATCGCATCACCTACAATGGGCGTCCGCTCATGACGCCCTTCAAAATCTACGGTCAGCCGATCCCCGCTCTTTTGGATCTATTAAAAGAGCCCGAGAATCAGGTGCGGGAGCTCGCGAAAGTTGAGCTTGGAAAACATCCCAGTGATCAGGTGATCGCCGCAGTAAAGCAATGGGCCGCTTCGCTGGACAAGAACGCTCCGGGTTATGAGCATCAAATGATGGAAGCCCTCTGGGTGCATCAGTGGCATAACGTGGTGGATGCGGACTTCCTCAAGCGAATGCTGAGTTCTCCCGAGCCCCGAGCCCGTGCTGCGGCGGGTCGCGTGCTTTGCTATTGGAGGGATCGCGTTCCTGATGCGCTTCCTCTCTTCAGGAGCTTGGCCGTCGACGAGAGCCCGCGGGTTCGTCTCGAAGCCGTGCGTGCAGCCAGCTTCTATCGGACCGCTGAGGCGGCGGAAGTCGCGCTGGCCAGTCTGAATCGGCCCTCGGACTACTACCTCGAATACACGCTCAAGGAGACGCTTCGACAACTCGAGCCGTTTTGGCGCAAAGCGATCAGCAGCGGCCAACCTCTGGCGGCTGACAATCCTGCCGGAGTTAACTATCTGGTGAACAGTGTCAGCACGTCCGAACTCCTCAAGATGCCGAAGACTTCCGGCGTGCTGCAGGCGATTCTGGTTCGTGCCGGTGTTGCCGACTCGGATCGTAACGTTGCGCTCGACGCATTGGCTAAGGAACGTAAGACAACCCGGACCGCCGCGCTCCTCACGATGTTCGATGCCAACGCGGGCGACGTTGTTGCCTCAAGCAGCCTCTCGCGGTTGCTGCCTCTTCAGTTGCCTGATGAGTTGAAGTTGAGTCGCGATCCCATCGCGAGGCTTGCCGCCTCGGGCAGCGCACCTGAGGTCCGGCAGGCGGCTTGGGCCGCGCTGGCGCTGGCGGACGATTCGTTCGATCGCGTCTGGGCGGATGCAGGCAAGTCGGTCGGGTCTTTCAGCGAACTGCTAAACGGAATTCCGCTGATCTTCGATCCCGAGTTCCGCGCCAAGGCCTACGACAGAGTGAAACCATTGCTTACCGAGCTGCCTGCCAATCTAGTGGATCCGAATCAGACCAAGCTGGGCGTGAGCGGTCGATTCGTCCGGATTGAGCTCCCCAGACGTGGCACCCTCACGCTGGCTGAAGTGCAGGTGTTCAGCGATGGAAAGAATATCGCGCGTGTCGGGAAGGCCCGTCAGTCCAGCACTGCCAATAGCGGCGATGCCAACAAAGCCATCGATGGTCGTACGGACGGATCTTTCGGCAGCGGCACGCAGACACACTCTGCAGAGAATGAGAACAATCCCTGGTGGGAGGTCGATCTGGGTGCCGAGCGTCCGATCGACTCGGTGGTGGTGTGGAATCGAAACGAGAACCAACTGGGTCAGCGCCTGGAGGGTTTCACTCTGACGGTCCTCGACAATGGCCGACGCGAGGCCTTCAAGAAGACCGGCAATCCCGCGCCGGTGGAGAGTGTCAGTCTTGCGATCGGGGGTGACTCCGGCGGACTGCTTCGCCGTGCCGCCATCCACGCCACAGTCAGTATGAACCACGAGCCTGAGGCGGTTTTTGGTTCATTGGCTGGATTGATCCGTCGCGGGGACCAGGTGATCGCAGCCGCTCAGGGACTCCGAGTCCTGCCGCGAGCCGCTTGGCCGAAGAAGGAGGCCGGTGAAGTAGCTCCCGCGCTGGTGGCCTGGGCCAAGACCGTGCCCACCGGCGCGAGAACCTCCCAGGATTATGTCGAAACGGTGCAGTTCGCTGGGGACCTTGCGGGAATGCTCCCGACCGAGAAAGTCAGCGCTCTGCGACGTGAGTTGAAGAATCTGCGTGTGCCGGTTTTCGTTATCCGCACCGTGCGCGAGCAGATGCGCTATGACACTCCTCGGATCGTGGTGGAGGCGGGCAAGGCGATCGAAATCATTTTCGAGAACGCCGACTTCCTGCCCCATAACTTGGTCATCATTCGTCCTGGGACGCGTGATCGAGTCGGTATCGCCGCAGCGTTACTCAAGCCTGAGGATGTGGACAGTCGGGGGCGGGCCTACTTGCCGAATACGGTCGATATCCTCTCGTCGACGAAACTGATCGAGGCTGGGCAGAGGGTCACCCTCAGTCTCACCGTTCCGGTTGAGGAAGGGGACTGTGAATACGTCTGCACTTTCCCCGGACATTATCAGCTCATGTGGGGTCGCATGGTGGTTACCAAGGACGTGGATGCTTATCTGGAAGCTCATCCCGAGTTCGCTATCCCCGGCGCAGCGCCCGCTGGGCACGCGCATCAGCATGAGTAGTGGCGTTCAGCGCAGCGCCTGCGCGGCGCTGCGCTGAAGGTCTAGGATAGGAATATCGTGAGTAAGAAAGCGCTGGTTCGAAAAATTCTGGCGGTCTTGACGACCGAGAAGGATGCCTACATGGCTGCCGCTCGCGCCTCGCATGCGGAGGCCACGCACGAGCAGAGCCGAGCCGACAATAAGTACGACACCCGCGGGCTTGAAGCCTCCTACCTGGCCCGAGGGCAGTCACGTCAGGTGGCGGAAGCGGCACTGGCCATCGAGCGATTTGAAATGCTTCCTCTGAAGGACTTCGGCCCTGGCATCCCAATCGACCAGAGCGCGTTGGTCGAGTTGTCGGGAAAGTCCGGAACCTCATTCTATTTCATCGGCCCGTGCGCAGGCGGAACCGAGGTCACTCACGAGAAAAAGGAAGTTCTCGTCATCACTCCGCAATCGCCGCTCGGCCAGCAGTTGGTCGGGAGACAGCAGGGTGAGAAATTGCAGATTGTGGTGGCTGGGGTTCGGAGCGAGCATCGGTTGGTATCGGTGGTCTGAACGCGGTCTCATTCCTAGTTATGAACTCGACGACAACTCTCCCGTTCGCTGATGGCGACGCAGTTGGGCGTTCGCTCCAGCCTTCAGCCTCACGGTCCTCGTTACGCTGGATTACTCCATTGATCGTTTTCGGCGCTGCCTGCATCACTTTTGGGGTCCTTTGGGATATCTCCTGGCACTCCACCATCGGACGCGACACATTCTGGACCCCTGCCCATATGGTGCTCTATATGGGCGGGACGTTGAGCGGTTGTCTGGGCGGCTGGCTTGCGATTGAAGCGACCTTCTTAAAACGCGACTCATGGCGCGGGCTTTCGGTGAATCTTTATGGCGGTCGGGCTCCTCTGGGTGCCTGGGTCTGCATCTGGAGTGCGATCGCGATGCTCACCTCCGCTCCGCTCGACGACTGGTGGCACAGCGCCTATGGGCTCGATGTTAAGATTCTTTCCCCGCCCCATTCACTGCTGGCTCTGGGCATGTATGGAATTGCCACCGGAGTTGTGATGCTGGTGGCGGCTCAGCGAAATCGCGCTGCGGCTGCCGGGCAGGGGAGCGAAGGCGCACTGTGGGTTGTGGTGGCGAACGCGATCCAACTCGCGCTCTCTTCCGTGATGCTGATCGAACTCAGCTTTCCGAATGTCCAGCACACCTCCACCTTCGCCATGGCCTCGGCCGCAATGTATCCGGGTTTTCTCGTCGCGGCGGCACGTCACGCGCCGGTGCGATGGTCGGCCACCAAAGTGGCTCTCGGGTATATGTTGATTCTGGGATCGATGGTCTGGGTGCTGCCCCTATTCCATGCCGAACCCAAGCTGGCTCCGATTTTTAATCGAGTGGATCACATGGTTCCCCCCTCCTTCCCGCTCCTCCTGGTCGTTCCCGCGATAGCGATCGACCTGGTCTTCACGGCGCTTCGACGTCGAACCCATTGGGGGTGGACGCCCGTCCGAATCGTCAGCGCGGCGTTGTTGTTTGTGGGTCTTTTTCTCAGCACGCAATGGTATTTCTCCATTTTCCTCATCAGCCCGGCGTCGGAGAATGCATTCTTTGCGGGCCATGGTCGCTTCTTCAGCTACCTGGGAAATCTTGATTTTGCAGGCCGGTTCATGCGCTTGACCGAACATCCGCTCACTTCCAGCGCGGTAGCGTGGTCGGCAGTGATCGCGCTCGCTTCCACCACCGTCGGCCTCGGCACCGGATCCTTTCTCTCGCGGATTCAGCGATAAGCCCTCGGTCGTTTCATCGCATGCCCTCCCTGCCCATCACTCGACGAGCCGCTCGATCCCGATGGGTGGCCGGTGCTCTCCTGTGCGTGCTGGGTTTCCTGGCCCCCACTCGCGTCCTTGGGCACTTAGGAAATCCTTACATCGTATTCGAAGGTCGCGCCGGTTCGTTTCCAGTGCGCGTGGTGGTGCGGCAGCCTGACGTTGTTCCGGGTTTGGCAGAGATCAGCGTTCGTGTGCTGGGGGGAACTCCGACGCGGGTCACCGCCCTCCCCTTGCATTGGCGATTGGATCGCCAGGGTGCCCCGCGCCCGGATATCGCTGAGCGCGTTCCTGGGGAAACCAATCTCTTCAATGCTCATCTGTGGTTGATGACTCGCGGGGCCTATGGAGTGGAGGTGTCGGTGGAGGGCGAGCGGGGAGGATCTCTGGTGGTGCCGGTGAACTCTGTCGCGTCCGCACGGAAGTCCATGCCGGTGTGGCTCGGTTGGGCGCTGGGGATCCTGGGCTCCTTGCTGTCGTTGGGAGCGATAAGCATCGCCGCCGCCGCGGCGCGCGAGAGTACGCTCGATCCCCAGCCCGACGGAGTCATCCCGCTCGACCGGCGGCGCTGGGGATGGGTGGGCGCCGCTCTCGGCGTTGTTTTGGTTCTCGTCGCGGTCTTTGGATGGAGATTCTGGTGGCGAGTGGAGGAGGAGTTTCATTCGCTCCAGGTAGTGTTCAAACCTTTCGAGCACCGGGTCTTTACCTCACGCGACGCTACGGCGCTATCGATCCATCTGGAGTTCACCGATGCCCGCCGGACCAATCGCTCGTACGCACTGATCCCTGATCATGGCAAGCTGCTGCATCTATTCCTGGTCGGGGAAGGGCCCAACCCTGCCTTTGCCCATCTCCACCCGGTTCGCGATTCTGCAAACGAACATCATGCCACACTGCCCCCTCTTCCGGCGGGGAAGTATCAAGTCTACACCGATCTGACCCATGAGCTGGGCTTAGTGGAGACCGCGACCAATACCATTTCGCTTGAGGCACCGATTGGCGTCCACGTCTCGCCCTCCGATGCGGATGATTCTTGGAGGGCCGCTCAAGCGTTTGAAACCAAGGTCAGCAACCTAAGCGAGGAGATGCGGATGGAG
>JAYTTC010000757.1:0-3334 GCA_043745255.1 Verrucomicrobiales bacterium | reverse complement strand
ACGGTTCCTGCCAACACGGCGCGCATGTATCAGTGCGTTCCTGTGGGCCTTTTTGGGAATTCGCTGCAGGTCGCCCTGGCTGACCCGCTCAACCCTTCCACTCTCGACGAGGTTTCCTTCATTGTCCGCAAGGATGTGAGCCAGCTGGTGGCGGATCCCGCGGCCATCGCGCGCCTGATCGACCAGCACTACGGTGCCGAAACGGAGAGTGTGGGCGATATCCTCAAGGGGTTCGAGGATTCGGATCTCGCCAAGGGAGTCGCAGAGGTCACGGCTGGAAATGAGGCTGAGCTTGGGGATCTCGCGAACGAGCCCCCCATCGTGCGCTTTGTGAACCTGGTGCTTTTCCAGGCCGTGCAGGATCGAGCTAGCGATATTCATTTCGAACCTTTCGAAGACGAGTTCAAGATTCGCTATCGAGTGGACGGTGCGCTCTACGAAATGGCTCCCCCGCCAAAGAATTTGGCCCTCCCGGTGATCTCTCGCCTCAAGATCATGGCCAACCTGAACATCGCCGAACGGCGTTTGCCGCAGGACGGTCGTATGACCGTCCCCGTGGGAAACAAGCAGGTCGATCTGCGTATCTCCTGTCTGCCCACGGCGTTCGGAGAATCGGTGGTGCTTCGTGTTCTCGATCGCTCCTCCATCAGCCTTGAGCTCGAGACGCTAGGCCTCCCGAAGCATGTTGAGGAGTACGTGTGCGAGGCGATCCAGCAGCCCAACGGCATCTTTGTCGTGACCGGCCCGACGGGGTCTGGAAAAACCACGACGCTCTACTCCTGCCTTCGTCGAATCAACCTGATCGATTCTAAATTGTTGACCGCGGAGGATCCCGTGGAGTTCGACATTGAGGGAATCATGCAAGTTCAGGTCAGTGAGGCCGCCGGGATGACTTTCGGGAAAGCGCTTCGCGCCTTCCTCCGTCAAGACCCCGACGTGATCATGCTGGGAGAAATGCGCGACCTGGAAACTTCCCAGATCGCGATTCAGGCTTCTTTAACGGGTCACTTGGTGCTGAGCACCTTGCACACAAACGATGCTCCCGGTGCTGTGACTCGTTTGTTGGACATGGGCGTGGAGCCCTTCCTCATCTCCTCTTCGCTCATGGCAGTCCTGGCTCAGCGATTGGTGCGGCGCATCTGCAAGAAGTGTCGGGCTCCGTTTGAGCCCACTGAGAATCAGCTCAGCCTGCTCAACCTTTCGCCGCATGACTTGGGTGAGAAAGTGTTCTACTACGGCCGGGGATGTCCGGCTTGCAATGACACCGGATACCGAGGGCGGAAAGGGATCTACGAGCTCCTCGTGATCAATGACCTCATCCGCGGTCTAATTAACGAGCGCGCCCCGACCGTGGTTGTCCGCCATAAGGCTGTTGAGTTGGGGATGGTCACCCTGCGGGAAGACGGCTTGCGCAGTATCTTTGATGCTGATACCACCATCGAAGAAGTCGTGAAATACACCTAACCTCAGACGAGCTATGCCCAAGTTCAACTACGTCGCAATGGATTCCCGCGGCAAGGAAACCAAGGGAACCCTGGAAGTCGCCAACCAGAACGAAGCGATCGGCCGCCTCAAGGAAATGGGCTTCTTCCCCACCAAGGTGGTGGAGGCCTCGGAAAAAGGAAAAGAGGCGGATGCCAAATCCGGCAAATCCGGCAAAGGGGTGCCCGCTAAGCGAGGAAAAGGGAGCAAGGGTGGCGGCATCAACATCAAGATTCCTGGGTTTGGCGGAGGTGTGAAGACAAAGGTCCTCACCACGTTCACCCGTCAGCTCGCGACTCTGGTAGACGCCGGCCTGCCGCTTTTGCGCGGGCTTCGCGTTCTCGAGAAGCAGGAGAAAAACATAGTACTCAAGGGGATCATTGGCGAACTCAGCCAATCCATCGAAGGCGGCAGCACCTTCTCTGAGTCCCTCGCCCAGCATCCCAAAGTCTTCAACCGCCTGTTTGTAAACATGGTGAAAGCGGGAGAGCTCGGCGGTGTTCTGGAAGTCGTCCTTGCGCGCCTTTCCGAGTTCATGGAAAAGGCCGAAAAAATCAAAGGCAAGGTGGTCGCCGCGATGTTCTACCCCGTGGCGGTGATGGTCGTGGCTCTGGCCATTCTTAGCATTCTCATGGTGTGGGTGGTTCCCAAGTTCAAGGAAATCTTCAAAGACATGATGCCGGGCAAAGGTCTGCCGGGCTTCACTCAATTTGTCCTCGCGATCAGCGATGCGATGAAGAGCCACTTCATCGTCGTCTTTCTCGGTATAGTGGTCATCGTTGCCGTACTCGTGGCCTTCGTGAAGACACGGATGGGGAGAAAGCTCTTTGATCGGTTCAAACTGAATATGCCAGCACTCGGTCCGGTGGTGACCAAGGTCTCCATCGCCCGCTTCAGCCGCACTCTCGGCACCTTGATCAGCAGCGGTGTTCCGATCCTTCAGTCCTTGAACATCGTCAAGGAAACCGCCGGCAACGTCATCATCGCCGATGCTGTCGCCGCAGTGCACGAAAGCGTGAAGGAGGGGGAAACTATTACCGCCCCCCTGGAAGCCTCTGATGTCTTTCCTCCGATGGTGATCAGTATGGTGGATGTCGGAGAGCAAACCGGCGCTCTTCCTGAGATGCTCATGAAGATCGCGGATAACTACGATGAAGAGGTCGACAATGCCGTTGCGGCCATGACTTCGTTGCTCGAGCCGATTATGATCGTTTTCCTGGCCATCATCGTTGGAAGTATCGTTATCGCTCTCTTCCTGCCGCTCATCGCGCTCATGGAAGGCATCGGCGACGCTCCCAGCGGCGAGGGCAAGGCAGAGCACGGCGGTTGAGTGCTCCAATCGATCCCAATCTCGGCCATCGGCTCTCCCGGTGGCCGAGATTTTTTTGCACAAACCGAAAACTGGCTATTGACGGATGGATAGTCCGCTCGTAAATACAATGTAGTTACAATGCGCTGCCAATGGCCATACAGAATCTGACTTGATCATGGAGTTTGATTGGAACAGTCCGCCGTTTTCGATGAGTGGCTCCTTGACTCTCCGGGAGATCGAAGAGTCCTTCGAGGATCCGTTTGCGACCCGGCTCCTGCCAGACTCCCCGCGATTTGCCGTGCAAGCCCGGTTTTTCAACCTGGGAATGTCTTTGGGCGGAGACGGGATTTTCAGTGTGTATCGGACCAATGGCAAGTCGATCCGGGTCATTATGTCTCGTTCTTTCGAGCCGGAGGAGCGGATGTTTTACGAGCGGAAGCTGACTCGGCTGCTGAACGGTACAGAGAACAAGTGATTGGGTGGGTTTCGATCATGAACGCGATTGCAGGTTGGGAAGAGGTACCGCTGTTCGAGAGCGAG
>JAYTTC010000756.1:0-3334 GCA_043745255.1 Verrucomicrobiales bacterium | reverse complement strand
GAGCGCCCAGCACATCGGCCAGCTTAGCCGAAACCACAACCCCCTGCGGTGGGAGCTGAATCTGGTGCCCGGAGCCGTCGATCACTCGTTCATGCTTGCTTGAAGGAGACATGCCCTGCAGCGAGATCTGTCGGTGGTGATGTGCAAAATGAATTCGAACCGGAGCCGAGCGAAACGCTTCCATCGAAACCACTCCCGGGAGCTGCCTCAACGGATGAATCACCGCCTCGTCACACGGCTCCACCAATCCGACGCTCACATCCTGGCGTTGAACCACGTCCCATTGGAACTCTAGGATCTCCTGCACACTGTCGCGAAACGCGTTCGGAATGATGAGAATTCACGTAGCGAGAGCCAGGCCAGCCACGGTGAAGAGGGCTTGCATCGGCTTTCGCTCCAGATTGCGAACGGCGATCCGAAAGGTGAGTGAAAGCCAGCGAGCGATACCTGTTCGTTCCACAAACGCGGGACGGTAGTTGGCCGGGGGTTCGGGTCGCATGGCTTCGGCAGGCGGTAGCCGCGCCGCTCGCTTCAAAGCCGAGAACACACCCGCTAACGCCGCACCGCTTCCCACCCCCAGCGCGATCACGAGGGCGGATCGATCGAGATGAAAGCTCAGTTCCGGGAAGCGAAAGAAGATGTGGTACATTTGGACCAACTGACGCCCGAGCAACACTCCCCCCAAACAGCCCAGGCCGGTCCCGACAGCCACCAGAACCAGAACAAATTTCAAGTAGTGCCAACCGATCTCACGGTTCGCGAACCCGAACGCTTTTAGGATCGCGATCTGCTCCCGTTGCAGCGCGACCAATCGGGAGATCACGGCATTGGTCATAAACGCCGCGACGCTCAGAAACACCAGCGGGAAACCGATCGAGAGAGTCTGCAACACGCGAATCTCGTCGGACACACGGAGATGCGACGGATGCTCAGATCGACCATAGGCACCCTGCCCTCCGTAGGGGGTCAACAGGCGATCCACTTGAGCGATCACCTCCGGTTCGCTTGCTCCCGGCGCGAGACGGAGGGAGAGGTGATTGAACGCTCCGTAAAGATCGAAGGCACGCGCGAGCTCTTCGTAGGGCATCCAAAAGATTCCGTAGCTCCGATTGTCGGGCAGGGCGGATCCCGGACGGGACTCAAAGATGAACTCGGGCGAGAGCACCACGCCCGAGATCCGGAATTGTTGCAACCGCCCATTGAGCAGCATGGTGATGACGTCGCCCGGGCGAAGGAAATTGGCATCGGCAAAGGCCTCCCCCACGAGAATCTCTCCCCGTCCTCCGGGCTTCAACCAGGTCCCTGAGCGCAGGAAAAGTCGGTTCAGCTCCGTCACGCCGAAGTCCGGCAACGATCTCACCATGCCGGTGGCGGGTTCATCCAAGCCAGGAATGTCGAGGGTGACTTGATGCGAAATTCCCGATTGGGCAACAGCCACTCCCGAGATCGCTGCGACTCGAGTCATCAAGAAATTGGGCGCGCGCTTGAGGAAGGCAAAGAGGTCTGCGAAATGATGCTCTTGGTAATACCCAGCCCGAGTATTTTCCAGGGAGGAGATCAGACTGCGAGCCATGATCAACATCGCCAGCCCGCACGCCATGACAAGCGAGACCGCCAGCGCCTGACCCTTAAGCCGACGCAGGTCGCGGATTAGTTTAAGGTCAAGGTAGGCGAGCATGCGGTCTTGGAGTGGGTCCCTTACCAACGAAGCCCAGCCACCGGCTCCCGATGTGCATTGCAGTAGGTCTCGCTCACACGACCGTCGGAGAAATGGATCACTCGATCCGCCATTCCCGCCACCACTGCATTGTGAGTGATAATCACCGTGAGGGTTCCCAACTCCCGATTCACTCGCTCGATCGCCTCGAGCACCACGATTCCGGTACGGACATCGAGTGCGCCAGTCGGCTCATCGCAGAGCAGCACCTCTGGACGCTTGGCAATCGCACGCGCAATCGCGACCCTCTGCTGCTCGCCACCGGACAACTGGGCGGGAAAATGATCAGGACGCCCGCTCAGACCCACCAGGCCCAGGGCTTCCTCGGCAGCCATGGGATCAGACGCGATCTCGGTGATCAGCGCCACGTTCTCGAGCGCGGTGAGACTCGGAATGAGATTGTAGAATTGAAAGATGAATCCAATGGACGCCCGACGGTAAAGCGTCAATTCCTCCTCCGTCGCGTCAGTCAAATGGAAATCGCGATATTGCAACTCTCCTGCACTCGGAAAATCCAAGCCACCGAGCATATTCAGCAGGGTGGTTTTCCCACTCCCGGAAGGTCCTAGCAAAACCACCAACTCGCCGGCAGGAATATCTAGATCCACGCCGTCCAGGGCCCGCACCTCGGCCTCGCCTGAACCGTAGACCTTGGTCAAGCCTCGCGCTCGGAAAATGAGTGGAGTGACATCGTCAGGAGCGCCACTTTCCCGCCTCTGGCTCGCTATTGATTCGTTCATGCGTTTTGGAGTCCGACCCAAGACGGCCGAAATCCAGTTGACGAACGAACCGTAACCCAGACCCCCCTAGGATGGAAGAGACGGGCGATACTAATCCCATTTCCTATGATACCTGTAAGAAACAGTAATCAGGCCTCCGGGGTCTCAATACGTGAGTCAAACAAGGCCTGCTGGAAGCTTCGGAGGACGCGGAGAGTGTTTTGCTGAACCGGCAAGGAGCCAGAGACCGGCAGCTGCTGGAAAAAGGGCGAGCCCCAACGAGAGAGAGATGGGCAAACTTCTGATTCAGATTCAGGTTCGTAATCGCCGGGTGAAGAATGCGTGATGATCCGATGACCTCCACCTCCCTAGCGACAGTTGTAAACGCCGACTTGGGTGGAATGATCCGAACTGTGCTCAGATACTCCGGCGGAACTAGGAGACAGCGCATCATTGTGCTGATAGGAATGAGGACTCCCATCCCGATCAGGCCGATGCCGAAGAGCTCTTGGATCGTCCTTTTCACTGGGGCGTGATCGTAGTCATCCACGCAATAGGGTCAACCGATTTGGGCCCAAACTTAGGACTTCGCGTTCAAACGGTTCGCGTCCTTTATTCCCGTTCTTTATCCGTGCTTATCTCGAGCATAAGCGCACGCTGCGCCTATGCCAACCCGGCCCAGTGCTCAGTTTGAGGCTGAAGAGGTATCGCTGGAAGGGGGGATGGAAATTCTAAGCGATCAAACTGCGTCGGGGTGTCGATGCATCACAGCGACCACCGGGAGCCAAGCGGCTGCAAGGGTGACCGCGACTTTACCTCAGGGAGGGACAATGGGCGTGTGGTGCCGCGTCAGGGACGAGCGGCTGGCGCGGAGAGGATCACTTCTCGTTCGCGAGTC
>JAYTTC010000755.1:0-3336 GCA_043745255.1 Verrucomicrobiales bacterium | reverse complement strand
TCCGGAAGTGAGGCCGCAGCGGCGTCATCGAAAGTGAGATTCACGCCGACAAGATCCGGGTTACCCCCGGCATCGGACATGAGAATGATTTTTTGACCAGCGGGACCTACCAGGAGGATATCGAGATCATCAGGATAAGTGTGGCTGATTCCAAGCAGGCTGACCGTCACCTGAGTGATCGAACCGTTCACACCGGACACTTGCAGAGTCGACGGATACGGAGCGGCGATCCCAAGAAGCGGAACACTGATCGCAGAGGGATTCGAGAACACGAGCGTCCCAGTCACCGTCAGCGTCGCACTTCCCGTGATGCTCGAAGACGTGGCGGAAATCTGAGTAATGCCCGCTGTCACGGCTGTGGCGAGTCCGGATACATTCACCGTCGCCACGGCGGGAATCGAGGACAGCCAGGTAGCTGTGGCACTCAAGTCTGCGGTGGAAGAATCGCTGTAGGTCCCTGTCGCCACGTACTGAACGGTCTGTCCGGGAACCGTCGATGAAGTCGCGGGGGTAACCGAGATGGAGACCAAGGGCGGCGCCGTGACGCTGAGCGTCCCAGGCACAAAGCTGACGGAGTAGTTCGGATTCGCGGCAGCGGAGGCGGTTATCGGATAGACCCCAACAGGACTGCTCGGAATTGCGGTCGTCGAAAGAGAAACCGACGGCGATAAACTGGCCGAGGTATCCCCGTTGACGAAGCTTGCATAGCTCGCGGTCAAGGGCGGATTCGCCACTCCCTGGAGCCGGGTCTTGCTATCGGCTGTGATCACCAGCGGAGCCGCAGTCACGGTCAAGACACCACTGACGTAGGATACGGCATAGTCTTGATCGGCGGCACCCGACGGCTGGATCGGGTAGGTGCCAACCGAACTTGCCGCTGTGCCTGGGGTTGTAATCGATGGCGGAGTGTCCAGGCTGGCGGAGGTGTCCCCGTTAACAAAACCGACATAGGAGGCCCCGAGCGCGGGAAGAGCGGCACCATATACCTTCAACACATCGAGAGCTGTGATCGCAAGCGGTGCTTGCGTCACATTGATTCCGACTGCGGCTTCAGCCGCAGTGTAATTAGCTGTGTCGGTCGGCGTGAAGAAGACCGACAAGGACTGCCCGGCAGCCGAATGGAGAACGGTTCCTTGAGGCGGGGTGTAAACGAATGAGCCCGGGGTACTCGCGCTGGCATTGAGCTGGCTCGCTCCGAGCGCCGCGCCATAAACGATGCCCGCTGGATTCACCCAAACTATCGCAGGAGTCGCTTTGAGGACATCGATGTGCACCGTCTTGGTGACCGGAGTGTAGGTCAAGAGATCGGTGGGAGTGAAAGTCACCGACAAAATCTGGCCATTGCCCGTGCTCAGGACGGCACCTTCAGGAGGCGTGTAGACAAACGTGCCCGGAACATTCGCCGTGGCGTTGAGCTGTACTGCACTCAATGGGGTCCCGTAAATGATGTTCACTGGATTATTCCAGAAGACAATCGCGTTGCCGGTGGAGACGCCGATCTCGATAGTCTTGGAGACCTTGTTCGTTCCTCCATCGCCGTCGGAAAGGCGGAATTCAACCGTGCGGGGCGAGCTGCTGGGAACCGGTGTCAGGTTCCAGAAAATAACGGATCGAATGAGCGCTTGAGCCACCACGGGAGTCACGATGCTGGGGATGATGTCGAAATCGATCCGCATCGGAGTGGACCCATCCGTCCCCCCTGAAACGCTGCCGATCACCACGCCTCCATACAACACCGCGTTTCCAAGAACACTCACCTGGCCCCCGGCCTGGACTGAGAGTCGATCGTCCACACTCCCATTCGCGGTGAGGGCCACTTCAAGCATGCCGAGCTGAAAGTCGGGGCTGTCGGCATCGGAAACTGTGGCCGCGTCGTCCACGAAGAGCAAGGGACTGCCGGGGGAATAAGTCACAGAGGGAGTGGACAGCACGGTGATAGGAGCGTCATTTACAGCAACTACTTGCACCGTCTTGGTGACCGAAGCGCTGAATCCAGCATTGCCGTCATCGACGAGGAATCGAACCGTCCGCGGCAAGACCACCGGGTTTTCGGAGGTATTCCAATAGACGATGTTGGTGAGCAGCGATTGAGTCGCGAGCACGGTGGCCGAGGTGCTGGTGAACAGGACCACCAGAGGAGTCACTCCATCCGTGCCGCCTGAAAAGGTGCCGATCGCAACGCCTCCCGAAGTCACCGTATTCCCCACCACTCCGATCTGTCCCGCAGCAGTGCCCTGGTTCCTGATCCCGATCCGATCCTCAGGATTCCCCTGATCCAGGAAATCCACCGTCAGCCCTCCGCCATTAAAATTCGGATTGTCCGAGTCGGTAACCGTGCCCCCGGGCTCGATGACCGTGGGAGCATCATTTTCCACGTAGAGTAACGAGGTAGGTCCGACGGTCACCACTGGCGCGTGATTATTGCTCACGTTGAAGGTGAAGCTGTTCGTCGCCGTACCACCGTTGGCGTCCGAAACGATGACGCTCACCACCGTGCTGCCGCCCAGGTTGGAGGTAGGGGTAAGGACCGCCGTGCGATTGGCACCCGATCCGCCAAACACAATATTAGCGACAGGCAACAGGGTTGGATTGCTTGAGGTGGCGCTCAGCCCCAGAAGTTTCCAATCGGTCTCTCCGTCCCAAATCACCACCGGAATGGCGGGAGTCGGCGTATTCTGAAGAGTCGATTGATTGGCAATATCCTGAAGGGTTGGAAGCGTATTGGTCACCGTCACTGAAACACTCGCGATATTGTTCGCGTAGTTCCCCTCTTTGAGCGCACCGAAAGGATTTACCGTCACTTCCAGAGTGTAGGTTCCTGGCGGAACGCCGGTGATATCGACCCATTGGCAGGTCAGTCCGCTGCCATAATTATCATACCAGCCCGCCTGAATACCCTGGTTTAAGCAATTGTACTTGGGGAAGACCGTGGCGGTGGGGTCGAAGCGCCCAACGTCCTCCAAACAAAACCCAACCTTATTGCCAGCCGCAACCAGCGACGCGCCGGCGAGAAGCTTGTAGGTGGCAAATCCCTGGAAGTGGTAATGGCCGTGGCAGGGATCGAACACGAACGCGGGATTGCTCGCTGGATTGCCTAGAAAAAGGTCGGTGTGGCTGATGTTTCGGGTCTGCATCGAAAACCGCACATGCCGACGCGTCCCGGCCTGAGTACATCCGTGGGAGACAGCGCAGTCGCTAGGCTGATAGGTGACGGTGAGAAGTTGCGGGGCGATGTACGGTGCCCAAACCGTCAGATCAGGCAAGCCTTCCTCCTTGTGATCATTCACGGTGAGATCGTTTGCAGGAAGCCGCAGATCGTCGGGTACGGTCTGGCCC
>JAYTTC010000754.1:0-3339 GCA_043745255.1 Verrucomicrobiales bacterium | reverse complement strand
TCCTGGCGACCGGCCTACGCCGACCCGGCGATAGTTCCCTGGATGTTTAGTGAGCCCGAGACTGACATCGGGCTCGGGGTTCTCGCTGAGTATTTCTCCAATACCAACCTTGCCGGAACCCCCGCGCTACGTCGTCTGGAGCGATCTCTGGATCATGAGTGGGGAACGGCGTCACCCGGCGGATCGCTGCCTGTGAACAAGTTCAGCGCCCGTTTCACCTCCATGCTCCGTGTCACTCAGGCTGGAGATTACACCTTCTCAGCCGCTGCGGATGATCAGGTGACGCTATGGGTGGATGACCAGCTCATCCTCTCCCCATTTCGTATCATGAGCAACGCGGTCAGCGTGGCTCTGACACTGGCCACGGGATATCATTCGTTTCGGTCCGAGTATGTCGAGGACACGGCCAATGCGTACCTTCGTCTGGCGTGGGGCCTGGGCTCAGAGGTCCGCCCGATTCCTCAGAGTGTATTGCTCGCGCCAGTCGGGCGAGTGGCGGCCCCGCAATTCGTGCTGACGCCAGGGCAATACTCTTCGAACGTGACGGTAGCGCTGAGCTCCAGCACTCCAGATGCTGTCATCCGTTTCACGCGAGACGGCACAGCACCCACCGCTACCTCGCTCCTCTATACCAATCCACTCTCCATAATCGAACCCACCCTGGTGCGTGCGCTCGCGTTAAAACCGGGTGCTCTGGAAAGCGTGGCAGTCGCGGCGGACTATCTCGTAATGCCCTATTTTGTAAGCCAACCGAAAGGAGTGGGTGCCGCAGTCGGATCCAATGCAACGTTGAGTGTTATCGCGTCCGGAATCGGGTTCCTCCGCTACCAATGGAGCTTCAATGGTGTGGAGATTTCCGATGCCACCAACGCGATTCTGACACTCGTCCAGGTGCAGTTGGACCAAAGTGGATTCTATGACGTGCGGGTGGCCGATGATTTGGGATCGCAGCGCAGTCAGTCCGCGCAGTTGGTGGTGGCGATCCGTCCCTCAGTTGTCGTGCAGCCCTTCGATCTCACCGCGCTTCAGGGTGAAACTGTGATTCTTTCCATTGCGGCCACCGGCTCGACGCCGCTCAGCTTTCGATGGCGTCGCGGCAGCAGCACTATGGTGAATCAGATTCTGAACACCAACGTAAGTCGACTGGTGCTCACCAATCTGACCTTTCTTAACGGCGGCAATTATAGCGTGGTGGTGACAAACTTCGGCGGCGCGGCGCCGACCAGCAGCAATGCGGTCCTCACTGTGCTCGCGGATTCGGATCGCGATGGGATGTCGGATCCGTGGGAAACGCAGATGGGGTTCGATCCAGTGGATCCAACCGATGCGGATCTGGATTCCGATCGAGATGGTCTCAGCAACCGCGCCGAGTTCGTCGCCGGCACCGATGCGACGAATCGTGATGATGCCCTGCGATTACAGATCACACCGCTGGATAGGGTCCCGTCCGCCCTAGCATTCAGCTTCCTGGCGATCTCGAATCGTTTCTATCAGATAACCCAGCGTGCGGCCGTCGGAGGGGGTGACTGGCAAGTCCTCGTCGATTTCAGCGTCGGGAAAACCAATCGGCTGATCCAACACACCCACGTTCCCGGCACAGACTCATCGCAGTTCTACCGACTCGGAGTGCGTTTGCACCCCTAGCCGCCTGTCGGACTTATCCCCAGCGGACGTTAGTTCAGCTATGGAGGTCGACTGTGCTGAGCTATCCCTTAGGAATCGCCGCGACAGGCTGCTAGATATTTTGCCACGGAAAAAGAGCCGATCCGCTGAGGGTTTCCTTGAAGAGGGAGCGGGGATGGGCCGATACGGCCCACACTACAGAACTGCGGTCCGGCTTCTGTAGTGTCGTTCGTATCGAACGATTCCGCCCGGGGGGATGAGCCGATACGGCCCACGCTACAGAACTGCGGTCCGTCTTCTGTAGCGTCGTCCGTATCGGACGATCCGGGCGGATCGATATCACCAAGGCAGGTACCTCGCAGAAAGAGGTTCTAAGTCCGACGGCCTCCTAGGGGATGGCGATTCGGTAGAACCGGGAGCGTTCCTGGTTTCCTATCTCAATGTGTGACTGGCCGGTTTCAGAGTCGGTTCGCGAATTGGCGTAACGAGTCCAGTGCCTCAAGTCCGCCGACGATAAAATGACGAAGCCAATATTCGGCTTGCCGCGCGCTGCCAATTCGATCTGCCCAGACGAGAGCATCGACGCTGTAAGCCTGGGGATGATATCCGGATCAAATCGACTTCCGGTATGGCGGGCATCCGCACGCGGTGCAGCCCAACCGGCGCGGTCTGGCTGCTGCATGCCTTGAATCGCGTGAAGCGCGGAGCTAGACGCGACGTAAAGGGTGCCGTCGCAGTCGACCACCGGCCCGACCAGATCGGTGGTTGATGCAATAGAGGTTGCCCAGAGTTCCGTTCCCTGGGCGTCGACCCTTGCGAGATTGGTGCTCGAGAGGATCACAGCACCGCCGTCAGACAGCAGAAATGCATCGAGCCCCTTGGAGGGATAGCCCGCTTCCCATTGGCGCTCGCCGTTCGCTGAGAATCGAGTCACCCCATTGCTGGAATAAAAGATTGGGCCATACGGCCCCCAAGTTCGAATCCATGCTTCGCCGCCACTCCCTAGAAGCATGGGCGCAGCCGTTCCACGTGTCTGGACCTCGGCCTGGGACATCGTTTTCAATTCGCCTTCGGAGGAGTAACTGAACCAGGAGGGTGAAACTGAGAAATGACAATTTCCCTGTTCATCCAATGCCAGGCCGATCCTAGGGCTGCTGGGGTCCATCGGCTTGCTCCAGCGGTTTTTTCCTGCGGCATCGAACGACACGATTCTATCCTTGAGCTGGAGGGAGACAATATTCCCTTGGCGATCGACGACGGGTCCGGTGAACCAGCCTATCGCCGCTCGGTCGTCGTTGGTTGCGGTCCATTTTGTCTCTCCGTTTAGGCTGAGCGCCACCAAACGATTGTCCCAGCCGGAAAAAACCACGAACTCATCTCGCCAGAGCGCAATTCCTGTTGCAGGCCGACCCACGCCGCTGTCGGTTTCCTGAGGTTTCGCCCAAGCTTGGCTTCCGTCGGGTCGGATGCAACGGATCTGATGACGATTGATTAGGTAGGCGTTTCCTTGGCTGTCCACCACGGGAGCGAAGGCGTTGGTCTCAGTGGCTGAGAGATCGCCCAGAGAGGTTGACCAGAGGATCTCACCGCGCGAACTCACCTTCACCAACTGATTGCTCGAGGAGACAACCAGCACGCTTCCGTCGGGTGCGATCGCCGGTGCGAACATCGTCTGCAGCGGGAGGCTCCATAAGAATTTTTGCTCCGGAATTTCGA
>JAYTTC010000753.1:0-12556 GCA_043745255.1 Verrucomicrobiales bacterium | reverse complement strand
CGGCCCTGCCCGTTTCCGATCCGGGGAGGAGAAACCTGTTCCGAGAACCTACTTCTGTCGGGTCATCGCGGCCGCTGAAGTGGGCGGCGCTCTCACGCGGCGACCCATTCAGGCTTTCTCCAAGGATCCAGATCTCACCCACTTTTAATGGCACCCTCCTGGCCCGTCCTTTGTTCGTCTCTTGGGGTTTCATCGAGTTACGGACGTCATTCCGGTTTAATTTCCAGCTGACAGGCTGGTTCTGAATGCGAGACTGGCGACCTAAGTCTACCCTAATGCGCATGACACCTTCGCCTCGATGCAAGCGTTGGATCCTCGCGATGAGTTTCATCGTGGGGCTTGGAACCCTGAGCCAGGGAGCCGAGGTGGAGAGAATCGATTTTGGGCGGGATGTTCAGCCGCTTCTTCAGAAGCACTGCTACAAGTGTCATTCTCTGGAACAGAACAAGGGCGGACTCCGACTCGACCAACGTCTCTCCGCCTACCAGGGAGGCGACTCCGGCAAAGCCGCGCTGGTTCCCGGATTTCCGGAGAAGAGCCACTTTTTGGAGTTGGTGCGCGGGACAGCAGAGGGCGATTTCATGCCTCCCAAGGGAAAAGGCGAGCGGCTCAACTCCACCCAGATCGAACTGCTGCAGAAATGGGTGAAGCAAGGTGCCGACTGGCCTGATGCCTTCAGTGTCAAAGGTCGGATCGAGCTTAAGCACTGGGCCTTCCGGAAACCCCATCGTCCGGAGCCGCCGCCAGTGAAGAACTCCGCCTGGGTGCGAAACGAAATTGATTCCTTCCTGCTCGCGAAGCTCGAGGCTCAAGGGCTGCAGCCCGCCGCCGAGGCGGATCCTCATACCCTGATTCGGCGTTTGTCGCTGGATCTCACCGGGCTTCCGCCCACGCCCGACGAGGTGAGAGTGTTTGCTGCGGACCAGAAGCCCGGAGCCTACGAACGCGCGGTCGATCGATTGATGGAATCCCCGGCCTACGGTGAGCGTTGGGCGCGAGTGTGGTTGGATCTCGCACGGTATGCAGACTCCAAAGGATATGGCTCAGATCCACTGCGTCTGTACATCTGGCGGTACCGCGATTGGGTGATCGATGCCTTCAATCGAAACATGCCCTATGATCAGTTCACGATCGAACAGCTGGCAGGGGATCTTCTTCCCTATCCCACCACCGACCAGCTGCTGGCCACGGCGTTTCATCGCAATACGATGACTAACGATGAAGGCGGAACGGACAATGAGGAATTTCGAGTGGCGGCGATCAAGGACCGAGTGGATACCACCATGCAGGTCTGGATGGGTCTGACTTTTGGATGCGCCAAGTGTCACTCCCACAAATACGATCCGATCACTCAACGGGAGTACTATTCCTTCTACGCTTTTTTCAATCAGACCACAGATGCGGACCGAGAAGACGACTCCCCACGCCATCCGACTCCCACGCCCGAGCAGGAGCTTAAACTGCAGGCTGTTCATCAGAAGACCCGTCCCCTGCAGGATGAGATTGAGCATCCGAGGATGGATTTCTCCGAGGCTCAGCGGCGGTGGGAACGGCGAGCGGCCCGGGGAGACCTCGAGTGGACCGTGCTTGAGCCCTCGCGAGCCTCTGCATTGGGGGGCACGGAGCTCTATCACCAGGCAGATCATTCCTTGTTCGCCATCGAGCCCAACCCCGAAACCAATACCTACCGGGTTGAGTTTCAGCATCTGCCTGACATCGTGACCGCGATCCGTCTTGATCTGCTTCCGGTGGAGGGCAGCGGGCGTCGAGGGATCGGACGCGGGCGAGCGGGCGGCATCTCGATCAATGACCTTCGCGTAACCGTTCAACCCTTGGAGATCCAGTATCCCACCGCTCGGTATGTGCGTATCGAGCTGCCCGGGAAGGATAAGTTTCTCTCGCTCGCGGAGGTCCAAGTGATCAGCGTGAACACTAACGTGGCCTTGCGGGGCAAGGCATCCCAGTCCAGCACTGATTTCGAAGGTGCTGCGGGACGCGCCATCGATGGGGAGGTGAACGGCGATTACAATGCAGGCTCTGTCACCCACACGCGGCAATCGCAGGATCCGTGGTGGGAAGTCGACCTTGGGATGTCGGTTCCTATTCAGCAAGTGAGGGTGTGGAATCGGACCGGAAACGCCCTGGAAGATCGACTAAAAGGGTTTCGGGTGGTGTTGCTGGATGAGCAAAGGTCGAATCGGTGGTGGCAGAGCTATCCGAGCGCGCCCAGCCCTTCGATGACTGTTGAAATGACCGGAGAGCGTGGGATTTCACTGGTCCGAGCGACCGCCTCGGCCGAGGAGCCCGGAGCCGGCCCCTCGATGGCCGTCGATGCTGACGGCAAAACCGCCTGGTCGGTGAACCACAGCACGGACCACCTCCACTCCGCCGTCTTTCAAACCCAGTCGCCGATCGTGTTGAGTCCTGGAGAGAAGTTGATCGTCCACTTGGTTCAGTCCCGAGGAGACCAAACCACGCTGGCTCGCTTCAGGATCTTCGCGACCGCTTCCAAGGATCCCTTGCCAGCGCTGCCTCTGGATGTGGACGACGCGTTGAAAGCGGATGTCGATGAGCGGACGGAGGCGCAGAGCCAAACTCTGTCGCGGCACTATTGGAAGCAGACTCCCGAGTATGAGGCGCTTCAGAACAAGCTGCAGCCGCTGGAGAAGGATCTCGCTTCCCTGGAAAACGAGGTCGTCAAGACTCCGATTCTCCAGGAGCTGCCAGCCGATCACCAGCGAGTGACCCGTCTCTTGTCCAAAGGAAATTTCCTCACTCCAGGAGACACCGTTCATGCGATGGTCCCCGCCGCATTTCATGAGTTCCCGTCGGGCGATCCCACCAATCGACTTGGGGTTGCGCGGTGGGTGATGGATCCGAGTAACCCGCTCACCGCAAGGGTCGCGGTTAACCGCATGTGGGCCGCATTGTTTTCGCGCGGAATCGTGGAGTCGGAGGAGGATTTCGGGACCCAGGGATCGGCACCGAGCCATCCCGAATTGCTGGATTGGCTCGCCACTGAGTACCTCCGCTTGCGCTGGGATACCAAAGCGCTGCTAAAGCGAATGGTGAGCTCGGCGGCTTACCGACAATCCTCGACGGTTTCCCCGGAGAAGTTGCAGAAGGATCCACGAAATCTATGGCTTTCCCACGCGCCTCGACCGCGACTGGAGGCCGAGATGGTGCGCGACCAGGCCCTGGCGCTGAGCGGATTGTTGAGTCGAAAAATCCACGGACCTTCGGTCTACCCGCCGCAACCCCCGAATCTCTGGCAGGCCGCCTTTAACGGTGAGCGAAATTGGGCGACCAGCGAGGGCGAGGATCGTTACCGACGCGGTCTCTACACTTTTTGGCGACGCACCGTCCCCTATCCATCGATGATCACCTTCGATGCTCCGAGTCGGGAGTATTGCACGCTGCGTCGCGTGCCGTCCAACACGCCCCTGCAAGCCTTTGTGACCTTGAACGATCCGGTGTTCGTCGAAGCGGCCCAGGCTCTTGCCGATCGCGTCCTTCGCGAGGGCGGAGAGAGCGTTGTATCGCGTTTACGGTGGGGACTTCAGCTCGTGACCGCCCGTCCAGCGGAGGAACGTCAGATCGCGGTCATGAGGCAGCTCCTCGAGGAGGGACTTGAACGGTTTCGCCGCGAGCCGGCCGCAGCGCGGCAGATGGTTCCGCAGTCGAACAAGGCTGCCTCCGATGCGGAGGTGATCGAGCGCGCGGCCTGGACGGTGCTGGCGAATGTCTTGTTGAATCTCGATGCAGTGCTGACGAAAGGCTAAGGATGACGTTACGCGAACAGGAGTTACAGGCGGTCACTCGCCGACATTTTTTAAAGAGCGGCAGTCTCGGACTGGGCGCGCTGGCATTTCGTCAGTTGGGAGGAAGCTCGCTGACCGCCGCTACCCTCCAGGATACCGCGGGCAATCCGCTGGCGTTGCGGGAGTCGATGTTTGCCCCTCGGGCGAAGTCGGTCATCTACTTGCACATGTCGGGCTCGCCTCCCCAGCACGACTTGTTCGAGTGGAAGCCCACGCTCCAGAAGTATCATCTGAAACCGTGTCCCGAGGAGTTTCTGAAAGGCCAGCGTTTCGCCTTCATCAAAGGCATCCCAAAACTTCTCGGCACGCCCTACCAGTTTCAGCAATACGGTCAGAGCGGCGCGTGGATGAGCGAGCTGTTGCCGAATTTGAGTCGAGTGGCGGACGATCTCACGTTCGTGAAATCGATGTACACGAAAGAGTTTAATCACGCCCCAGCCGAGCTCTTCCTACACACCGGCGAAAATCGAGCGGGCCGTGCGTCGATGGGTTCCTGGGTCACTTACGGACTCGGATCGGGAAATCAAAATCTTCCTGGTTTCATGGTTCTGATTTCTGGAGGAACCGATCCGACCGCCGGAAAGAGTGTCTGGGGCAGCGGATCTCTCCCATCTGTTTACCAGGGGGTACAGTGTAGGACGGGCAGCGAGCCGATCTTCTATGTCAATGACCCGCCCGGAATGGGCCGCGATTTACGTCGTCAGAGCCTGGATGCATTGCGGAAGCTCAACGAGTTCGAGCTCCAAGAGGTTGGCGATCCAGAAACGCAAACCCGCATCTCGCAGTACGAGCTCGCCTTTCGGATGCAAATCTCGGTGCCGGAAGTAATGGACATCAAGCGCGAGACTCAAGAGACGCTCGATTGGTACGGCGCTAAGCCCGGTAGCTCATCCTTCGCCAACAACTGCCTTCTCGCGCGACGGATGGTCGAGAGCGGCGTTCGCTACGTGCAGCTTTTTGATTGGGGATGGGATTGCCACGGCACCGGCGAAGGCGACGACATTGTGAAGCATCTCCCGATGAAATGTCAGGAAGTCGATCGTCCCATTGCCGCTTTGATCGGGGATTTGAAACAGCGCGGTCTCCTGGACGAAACCCTCGTCGTCTGGGGCGGTGAATTTGGTCGCACGCCGATGAACGAAGCGCGTGGGGGGTCGAAGTTTCTGGGGCGGGATCATCATCCGCATTGTTTCACACTCTGGATGGCGGGTGGCGGGACCCAACCCGGAATGACGTACGGAGCGACCGATGAGCTCGGCTATTTTGTTACTGAGAACAAGGTGGGCGTGCACGATCTGCAGGCGACGATCCTGCACTTGCTCGGTTTAGATCCGCACAAATTTTCGGTGAAAACACAGGGATTGAACCAGCGCCTGATCGGGCCGGAAGATTCCCCGCGGGTGGTCACCGGTTTACTGGCGTGACGATCGGCATCTGGAGGTAGCGGCATCTCGTGAGAGCGCCTCCCACTTCAGCAGCCGCGATGACCCGACAGCAGTGGGTTCTCGGAACATGTCCCCTCTCCCATCCGTGCCATCCCCGTCCCATCTCTTCGAATCTGCGAGACTCCATTCTCATCCACTTTTAACCCCACCCCCTGCAACCCAGTTTTTGGTCTGGACCGGGACCAGGGTTTCACGACATAGAAGGGTCATGAATCGCGTGCGCGACGGCGTAGACCAACTCGCGGCCGAGGGTCGATCTGACCTGCGGCGAGTCGCCCTGCGTGTAGCTCACCTCGCAGCGGGCGGTCACACGATCTGCAAGCCTTTCGGGCTTCAAACTTTGAAGAGTGAGTTGGATCGATCGACTGATGTCCGATGCGAATTGCGGCTCGCTCTCAATTCTTACCTCCCTGTCCCGATGATCGTAGTCGATCAGGCCCTGCTCCATACCTCGCAACAGACTGGTGAAGTGGTCGAGACAATGTCGAATGTGACCTCCAATGGATGCGTTGAAGACGATTGGGACTTTCTGCGTGTATACCTCCTGGCTGAGAGTGTGGAGCAAGGCCTCGGCCTGGAGCAGGATGGCTTGGGTGGCCTCGAGAATCCGGCGCCTATCCTCCATGTGGCGCCACTCCGATGCTGCCGTCGCGTCGGCAGCGTTCGGCGGGGATATTGAGAGGTCGCATCGGCGGCTCGGGGAGCACAGGGGGTGGCAGCCCAGAGGGCAACACCTGCGAACAGAGCGTGTAGGCGAGGAGTTCGCGATAGGGCCGATGACAGAGATTTCATAGCGAGGGGCCTGATTTGATAGTTCTGGTTCTGATCTTCCGTTTACCCGCAGGCTGCGGTTCCGAGAGTGAGTCGGCGCATCTCGGGTTTCCTTACACGGAATCCTCTCCCCTAAAACGACCTCTAGGCTTCGCTTCCGTTTCGCAATCGTCCCGCTATCTTCCGGTCCATGCTCACGCTCGAGAAGTTGGCCGAACTGTATGGACGGTATCCGCAGGCCGCTGCGGCAGAGGTGGAGAGATTCATCCTTGGAGGAGTGACTTTCCCGCGCGAGGGCTGTCCTGCGCTGATGGGGGTGGTAAATCTTTCCGCTGATTCCTGGTATCGCGAGAGCGTCTGTTTGAGCGCCTCGGCGGCCATTCAACGAGGGAGGGTGCTCGCGTCCCAAGGGGCTTCGATCATCGATGTTGGCGCAGAATCCACTCTCAGCCATGCCGTCCGGGTCGACGAGGCGGCACAAAACAGCCAACTGGTACCGGTCGTGAAAGCCATGGCCTCCGAGGGGTTGATCGTCTCGGTGGAGACCTATCACCCGAGTGTCACACGCGCCTGTCTGGAAGCCGGAGCGCGGGTGCTGAATCTCACTGGCACGGCGTCGAGTGAAGAGATGTTTCGCATGGTGGCGGATCACGACGCTGGGGTGATCATCTGCTTTGTCCAGGGAAAGGATGTTCGTGAGGTGGGGGATCTGGAACTTGGGAAGGATCCGATCGCTTTCCTCCATGACTTTTTTGCCCGGCAGATTGAGATCGCCACTCGACTGAAGGTGCGAAAGATCTTTATTGATCCCGGTTTGGGCTTTTACTACCGCAATCTGCAGGATAGCTCTACCCGAGTGCGGCATCAGATGAATGTTTTTCTCAACACTTTCCGGCTTCGTGCCCTGGGTTTCCCCATCTGCCATGCTCTACCCCATGCGTTCGAGTTCTTTGGAGAGGAAGTTCGATGTGCTGAGCCTTTTTTCGCCGTTTTGGCGTCCCTGGGGAAAACGGATCTCTTTCGCACCCATGAAGTGGCGCGAGTGAAAGCGGTCCTTGAGACGTTGGCGGTTTTTTAGAGTCAGTCAGCCGGACTCAAGCTCGGACAAATTTTGCCGAATTGATGGGGGACGAGATAGGCTGAAAGAATCCTCTCGGGGAATCGTATTAGTAGTGGATAGCGGCATGCCGGTTCTTGCGCAATGACGGGCAGCCATGGATTGGCGAGGGCCCGACAAAGCATGGGAAGCAATTTCAACGGCCGTTGAGTTGCAGCCTCGGCAGCCCAAATTAGTTTGAGTCAACGCATATGATATGCCTTCTGCGCCGGTTTTTGCTGCGAAGAGTCACCCTCCTCGCGGTCTTACTGAGCCTCTGCTGTTTGCCGACGGCAAGGGCGGCCGTGGTCTATTCGGAGGGATTTGAGAGCGGATTTGATCCGCGATGGTCCACTGGCGATAGCGACAGCACAGGGATCCCTGCCTACTGGGGCATTGTGGATTCTGCCTTCGGCGGGCGGGGGACGCATTCCGGTAACTCCAAGGCCTATTGTGCGGCGATAGGCTTCGGAGGATCCACGATCTCTCCGACCTACCAGAACTCCCAGAGCGCCTTCCTCTCCCGCACCCTGGTTCTCACGAATCTGAGTACGGCCACTCTTCGTTTCTGGCATCGGATCCCCTCGATCGAAGCGGGCATCGATCGCGCTCAGGTCTTGATGGGGACGACGCTGGTCTGGGAGGCAAGGCAGCCGGTCGGCGATTGGACCGAGGTGGTGTTATCGTTGGTCGACTTTCTCGACGCGACCAACACCTTGACGTTCCGTTTTATTGCCGATGCCTCAGTGACCAAGGAGGGATGGTACCTGGACGACATCCAAGTCACGGATGAATATACCGCATCGCCTCCGCCCGCGAACGACAACATCGCGTCCGCGAAGCGAATCATCGGTGCCCGTGGCAGTGTTGTCGCCCAGAACTTCGAGGCCACTGCCGAAGCCGGAGAGGCGGGGAGCCCGAACAGCGTCTGGTTCAAATGGCGACCTTGGACGAATGGTGTCGTTACCTTCACTACGGTTGGAAGCACCTTCGACACCTCGCTGTGTGTCTACAATGGGACCAATGTCACAGCTCTGGTGGGAGTGGCTTGCAATGACAACGACGGAGCCAATCTCACCAGCCTGGTTTCCTTCAATGCGGATCGCACGATTGACTATCGAATTTCCGTCAGCGGAACCGGCGGACAAAAGGGGAAAATCCGGCTCAACTGGGATCATCCGAACGCCTACGGCGTTGCTTTGCTGCCCGACCTCAAGGTGTTGGCCGATCCCTCCAAGAACTTCATGTACGGATGGTATATCGATACCAACACGGTGCCTGGACATGTCCTCATGCGACTCAGCTCCGCGACTCCGAACATCGGGCTCGGCCCGGTTGAATTGCGGGGAACCAATACTGCGCCCGAGGTGTATCAGCGGGTCTATCACGGAGATGGTTCCTACGAGGATCGGCTGGCTGGGACGTTCACCTTCCACCCCACCCACAATCATCTGCACTTCAATGATTGGCTGGTCTACCGAATCCGCTCTGTATTGGCCGACGACGGTGTAGGCCCGGTGGTCGCCTTCGGCACCAAGATGAGCTTCGCCGTCATCGATCTTGACCCATACGACTCCACGCTCCCCGAGGCTCCGACGGTGGGAAACTACAAATCAGGATTCACTCAAGGCATCTCGCCGGGGTGGATGGATGTCTATCATGCCGAGCTTCCGGATCAGTGGATTGATATCACCGATGTGGCGGCAGGCCGCTATTGGCTGGAGTGCATCGTGGATCCGGAGAATCGCATCCAGGAGTCCGACGAGAGCAACAATATGACCCGTATCTTCGTTGACCTCTACGGGACTGAGGGGCCAAGGAATGACAACTTTGCCAACGCCACCCTAGTTACGGGAACCATCGCGGGTGTGGTCGGTGACAATGTCAACGCCACCCTTGAAACCGACGAGCCTCAGTTATTTTCAGAAGGTATTTTTCCACTGAGCAAATCCAGCATCTGGTATCGGTGGACCTCACCGAGGTCGGCGTATACGATTATCTCCACCGATGGTAGCTCCTTTGACACCATGATGGGGATCTATACCGGGAACGCCCTGAGCGCTCTGACTCTGGTGGCGAAGGACGACGATGGTGGCGATCGACTCGCATCTCGCATTCGCTTTCTCGCGCAGGCGGGCACGGAGTACAAAATCGTGGTCGCGGGCTACAAGGATCGGACCGGTCGTGTGGAGCTCAACGTCAGTCCCGACTTGAACAATATGTTCACGGACGCCATCACGATCTCCAACTTTTCAGGCACCATTAGTGGAAGCACCCGCGTGGGCGAGTACGCCGGGCCGGTCGGCCTGGAGGTGGGCGAGCCGGTGATCGCCGGCGTTCCCGGGGGCCGTTCACAGTGGTTTAAATGGACGCCGGATCACAACGGTCTGGTGACCTTTGACACGCGAGGAAGCGCGATCGACACTCTTCTCGGGGTCTACACGGGAAGTGCCGTCGCTCAGTTGACTTTGGTGGCCAGTGACAACGATAGCGGCGGTGCGGGCCCGAGTCGGTTAACCTTTGCGGCGACCGGCGGTATCACCTATCGCATCGTGATCGACGGCACGAACGGGGTGCGTGGTATTTACAATTTGAACTGGAAGAGCCCGGCGACTCCATCCGTTGTGACTCAGCCCGGCAGCACCAATGTGCTCGAAGGCTCATTGGTGAGATTGTCGGTGCTGGCAGATGGCGCTGATCCTCTCAGCTACCAATGGTCGCATAACGATCTGCCCATTGTGGACGACGGAAATTATCTAGGCTCGCAGGGTCCAACATTGGTGATCGGCAAGACCTTGCTGGAACATGACGGGCGATACTCCGTGGTCATCACCAATCTTTACGGTTCGATCACTAGCGCCCCAGCGCACATCATTGTTCTAGACAATCCTCGTGCGGTGTATTCGGTAAGCACGGAGGGTTACATTGGAGGAACGGTGGACGTTCCTCTGCACGTTCTTGCGGTGGGGGATGAAAATTTCTACCAGTTCACTCTCGCCTTTGATCCGCTACTTTTGAGCAATCCTCGAGTGTCGAATGGTTCCGGATATCTCACGGCCGGCCTTGAGTTTGATGAAACCCAGCTGGGGCTCGGTCGCCTTGGAGTGATCGTTCGATTGCTTTCAGGTCAGACGGCGTCTCCAGGAAACTCTGAGCTGGTGGTGGTGCGTTTCGATATTAGCAACTCGGCTCCAGCGGATGGCAACTCACCGGTCTTTTTCAAGGATGTGCCTTTGGCGAAGAGGATTCTTACCGCGGACGCTCAGGAGGCCGTCGCCGTTTATGCCGCAGGCGAGGTGACCTTCCGGCGGCCTCCGCAGCCGCCCGTAATGCTGGTGCAACCTTCTGGAACCAATGTGATCTCCGGCTCGGAGGTCTTCCTCACCGCTTCCGCGGGGGGCGATGCTCCGCTAACCTACCAGTGGAACCTCGGGGGTGTCCCGCTCTCCAACGGCAATGGGATTTTTGGTTCAACCGCCAGCTCGCTGCATCTTTCGGAGGTGCGATCCGAACAGGCTGGGAAATACACGGTGACGGTGACGAATCCCTCCGGGACCGTGACCAGCGCTGAGGCCAATGTCGTGGTTCTGGAAAATCCCCGGTTCGTGCAGGTGGAGAACACCAACGCCACCATCCGCGGCCTTGCCAGCGTCCCGATCTGGATCGCCTCTCAGGGGGACGAGCACTCTGTTTCTCTGAGCCTCCAATTTGATCCGCTGCTCCTGGGAAATCCTCAGGCAATTCTTGGCGTTTCGGCGCTGGGAGGTCAGCTCACCTTGGATACCACGGCCGCATCCACCGGCTCGATCGGCCTGCGCGTGGAAGCGGCTGCTGATACTACTTTTCTGGTGGGCACTCAGCAAATCGCTCTTCTTTCGTTCTCTGTCTCGAGCACTGCGGTAGACGGAGGGGTGAGTCTGTTGTCGGTCACCAACGTTCCGATAGCCAAGGGTGTTTCCAATTTGGTCAATCAACCGCTGCTTACCGCATACAACAATGGCTCTATCACCTTCGACCGGGCTGCGACACCGCCGCCGGAAATTCTCGCCACTCCTCAGGGAACCAACCTTGTCGAGGGAGAGGATCTGTTCCTGACGGTTTCTGCGGATGGAGCGCTTCCGCTCGGCTACAATTGGTTTTTCAACGATCAGCAGCTAGTCAATGGAGGCAATGTCAACGGAGTCGCGGGACCGACCCTCTTCATCTCTGAAGTTGTGCCGTTGCATACCGGCCAATATTTCGTCGCGGTGACGAATCCGTACGGTGGAGCGACCAGCGCGCCGGTGGCGGTGGCGGTGCTTCCCAACCCCCGACAGCTTCAGGTTGAATCCTCGGAAGCCTTTATCGGTGGGACTGCCTCAGTCTCCATTTTTCTGAACGCGCAGGGGAACGAGCACCAGGTTGCCGGGACGATCCTATTCGATCCGGTGGTTTTAGGAGCGTCTCAGGTGATCCTGGGCGCTGGAGCACCAGGAGCCACCCTAACCTTAGATAGCAGCGCGGCTCCCTCTGGGAAGATCGGTTTTGAGGTCGTGCTGCCTGGGAATGCGATCTTCGATGCAGCAATGCAGCAAATTGTCGTGGCGCAGTTTGATGTGGCAGGGAGCGCGACTCCTGATCAGGTGACTCACCTTCAACTTGGATCTCAGCCCACACCCCGACTCGTCCTCGATCTGACGCCGAGCCGCCTCGCCACAGCCTATCGAAGCGGTGACCTCACGCTGAGGCGTCTTCCGATCGGTCCCTCCATCGTGACTCAACCCCTCGGCACCAATGTCGTTGCGGGAGGGGATGTCATTCTTTCCGTTCTGGCCACGGGAGACGATACGCTCCTCTATCAGTGGCTTCGTAACGCGGTACCGCTTGCGGATAGACCAGGAATCTCCGGCTCCACCACCCGTCTTCTCCAGCTCTCCGAAGTGGAGGGCATCTCCGCGGGTGATTACTCGGTCCTGGTCAGCAATGGGGTGGGCGGTGTCGCCAGTGTGAACGCCCCTGT
The DNA here is from genome assembly GCA_043745255.1 of Verrucomicrobiales bacterium. Lineage (GTDB taxonomy): Bacteria > Verrucomicrobiota > Verrucomicrobiia > Limisphaerales > UBA11320 > UBA11320. The sequence continues at coordinate 424 of JAYTTC010000753.1, read as the reverse complement.
GGTGATCGCGGAGAACCCGCGCGTTGTGACGGTCTCCACGACACAGGCCTTTATCGGCGAGACCGCTTCCGTTCCAATCTCGATTGCAGCCCAAGGCGATGAGCACTCCGTCACTCTCAGCGTCCGCTTCAATACCGCCTTGCTCAGTAACCCGCGACTCAGTCCGGGGTCGGGTCCCGAGGGTGCAAACTTCGAGCTGAATACGGATTCGGTTTCCGATGGGCATATCGGCCTTCACGTCACGCTCCCTGGGAGTGACTTACTTTCGAGTGCTGATCAGGACGTTGCCGTGCTTCTGTTCGATGTCTCCTCTGGAGCCACCGACGGCCGGGTGACCACACTCGTCGCGACCAATACGCCGGTAGCCCGAGAAGTTCGCGATCTCTCCACGCGCTTGCCGGCAGTCTTCACCAGTGGAACAGTG